>JBGAVF010000088.1:0-10462 GCA_044228315.1 Bacteroidia bacterium
CTTATTCAACACGATCAGATCCGTAAGTCGCTCATCGAAGCCTGCGAACAGATCAACTTTATTTCAGGAACCCCCATTTTTTAAACCTATGAAAAAAATACTGATCGCCATCGCCGGCATGGCCTTTTTGTGGAGTTGCAAACACGAAACCCCATCGGATGAGAACAGCACCACGTTCACATTAAGTGATACCATGCTGCGTACCACCACCACCGCCCCGGTCAATATTGAACCGTTGAAAAACTCACTCAAGTTTTACGGTAAGATCACCGCCGACAACAACAAACTCATTGAAGTATATCCGCTGGTAGGAGGGAACGTGGTGAAAGTATATGCCGAACTGGGTGACTATGTGCAGAAAGGACAACTGCTGGCCACCATTCGCAGTACGGAAGTAGCCTCTATTGAAAAAGACCTGGTGGATGCAAAGAACGATGTGCTCATAGCTCGGAACGATGTGAAAGTGGCCCAGGAATTATACGAAGGGAAGCTGAATACGGAGCGGGATGTGCTCGAAGCCAAAAGCAAACTCGATAAGGCAGAATCGAACCTGAACCGGATCATGGAAACTTACCGCATCTATAACCTCAAGCAGGGAGCGGTGTATCAGGTTACCGCACCCATCAGCGGCTTCATAATTCAGAAAAACATCAATGAAGACATGCAGCTGCGCAGCGACCGCACCGATAACATCTTCGATATTGCCCAGATCGAAAACGTGTGGGCCATTGCCAATATCAACGAAAGCGATATCAGTGAAATTAAACTGGGCGTAGATGCCGATGTGTCGACCCTCAGCTATGCCGACCGTATCTATCACGGAAAGGTTGATAAGATATTTAACATCATTGATCCGGAAACAAAGGCCATGAAAGTGCGGATCATCCTCGACAATAAAGATTATTCCCTGAAGCCGGAAATGCGTGCCTCCATCTCCATCAATTTCACCGAAGATAAAAAGATGCCGGCCATCCCTTCCGAAGCCGTGATCTTTGATAAGAGCAAATACTTTGTGATGATCATGCACGACCGGTACAATATAGAAACCCGTCCGGTGGAAGTGTTCCGTCAGCTGGGCGGCACCACATACATCACCTCCGGACTGAAAGAAGGCGAGAAAGTAATTACCCATAATCAGTTGCTTATTTATGATGCGTTGAACGATTGATCCTGTGCGGACCAAACTGAATTTCAACCTACCCATTTTTTTAGCAATTCGAAACCATGAATAAGTTTATAAAAAATATCATCGCCTTCTCCATAAAGAACCGGGCCTTTACCTTTTTCTGGGTAACGGTGCTGGTGATCGCGGGCGTCATCAGTTTCAAAAACATGCCCATCGAGGCGTTTCCTGATGTCACCAATACACAGATCATCATCGTAACCCAATGGAACGGACGGAGCGCGGAAGAGATCGAACGTTTTGTGACCACCCCCATTGAGATATCAATGAATTCGGTGCAGCGCAAAACAAGCGTGCGCAGCATCACCATGTTCGGACTCTCGGTGATAAAGATCATTTTCGAGGATGATGTAGAAGACTTTTTTGCGCGTCAGCAGGTGAACAACCAGTTGCGTAACGTATCGTTGCCTGATGGGGTGGAACCCGATGTACAGCCTCCCTACGGACCTACCGGCGAGGTGTTCAGGTATGTGCTGAAAAGTCCCAACCGCGACACCCGCGACCTGCTCACCATTCAGAACTGGGTCATCGACCGGCAGCTGCGTTCGGTGCCCGGAGTGGCCGACCTGGTGGCTTTCGGTGGTCAGGATAAAACCTATGAGATCAGTGTGGATCCCAACAGCCTCGCCAAGTATGATATCACCCCATTGGAAGTATTTGATGCTGTAAGTAAAAGCAACCTCAACGTGGGTGGGGATGTGATCGAAAAAAACGGACAGGCCTATGTGGTACGCGGTATTGGATTGCTGCAATCGAAAGAAGATATAGAAAACATCATTGTGGACGATGCCAACGGCAACCCAATACTGGTGAAGAACCTGGCGTCGGTGAACGAGAGCTCATTGCCCCGGGTAGGGCAGGTAGGTTTGGATGAGAATGATGATGTGGTGGAAGGTATTGTGGTGATGCGCAAAGGAGAAAATCCGAAAGAGGTACTAACCCGGGTGAAGGCGAAGATCGCGGAACTGAATTCACATATACTTCCATCGGACGTAAAGATGGAAACCTTTTACGACCGCGACAACCTGATGAATTATACCACCAATACCGTAATGCATAATTTACTGGAAGGCATTATACTGGTTACGGTGATCGTGTTTTTGTTCATGGCCGACTGGCGCACCACGGTGATCGTGGCCATCATCATCCCGCTCTCCTTGCTTTTTGCTTTTTTATGCCTGAAACTGAAAGGCATGAGTGCCAACTTGCTTTCCCTGGGAGCGGTCGATTTTGGTATCATCATCGACGGGGCCGTGGTTATGGTGGAGGGACTCTTCGTCTCGCTCGATATCATGGCGCACCAGCGGGGCATGCAGGCCTTCAATAAACTGGCTAAGGGCAGTATCATTAAAAAGAGCGGAACGGAAATGGGCAAAGCCATTTTCTTCAGTAAGCTTATCATCATCACGGCCCTGTTGCCCATCTTTTCCTTTCAGAAAGTGGAAGGAAAAATGTTCTCGCCTCTGGCCTATACCCTGGGTTTCGCCTTGCTTGGTGCCCTCATCTTCACCCTTACATTGGTGCCGGTATTATCGCACATGCTGCTCAATAAAAATGTAAAGGAAAAGCATAACCCGTTTGTGAATTTCTGGAACAATATTGTTAGCAAAGGATTTGCCTTCACGTTCCGGCATAAAAAGATAAGTTTATCGGTATCACTGGCCATTCTGGCGCTTACCCTTTTCTCTACCCGCTTTCTGGGAACGGAATTCCTGCCCCAGCTCAACGAAGGGGCCTTGTGGGTAGAAGCCAAACTGCCCATGAGTACCAGCTTACCCGAAACCGTGAAGATGGTGACCACCCTGCGAAAGGAACTCAACAGTTTTGAAGAGGTGAACGGGGTGTTGTCGCAAACCGGCCGCAGCAACGACGGTACCGACCCCAGCGGTTTCTACTATGTGCAGATGCAGGTGAATTTAAAACCGAAGGAAGAGTGGAAGCGCAAGATCACCATGGATCAGCTGGTGGATGAGATGGATGCCCGGCTGAAGAACTACCAGGGGATGATCTATAATTATTCCCAGCCCATCATCGACAATGTGGCCGAAGCGGTAGCCGGTATCAATGCATCCAATGCTGTTAAAATTTACGGAGAGGACCTGAATCAGCTCGACGAAATAGCCAACAAGGTGATCACGCAAATTGATAATGTACAGGGAATACGCGACGTAGGTATTCTGCGTAATGTGGGGCAACCCGAGATCAGTGTGATCCTCGACAAGGAGAAGATGGCTGCCTACGGCGTCACCATTGCCGATGCCCAGGCCGTGCTTGAGATGGCCTTCGGAGGTAAAACCGCCACCCAGAAATACGAAGGGGAGCGCAAATTTGATGTGCGTATTCGCTATGAGAAGGATTACCGGAAAGATGAGAATGATATTGGAAACCTGAAGGTGCCCACACTGCATAAGATCAAGATCCCGCTCAAAGAGATCTCATCGATACGGAAGATTACAGGACCGGCATTCATTTACCGCGACAATACCAAGCGGTTCATCGGTGTGAAATTTTCGGTACGCGACCGCGACCTGGGCAGCACCATTGCCGAAGCACAGGAAAATGTAGAGAAGAATATTCAGCTCCCGCCGGGGTATTCAATTGGCTGGACGGGTGAATTTGAAAATCAGGTGCGGGCCACCAACCGTCTTAGTCAGGTGGTTCCGGTAAGCCTCATCGGCATCTTCGTATTGCTCTTTATCATGTTCGGTAACATCAAGGATTCGCTTCTGGTGATTGCCAACGTGCCTTTTGCACTCATCGGAGGTATTCTGGCACTGCATATCACCGGAATGAATTTCGGCATTTCGGCCGGAGTAGGATTCATTGCCTTACTCGGTATCTGTATTCAGAACGGTGTGATCCTCATCTCCGAATTTCATAAGAACATCAAGTCGAATATGAGCCTCGATGAATCCATCATTGAAGCGGTGAAAGTAAGAACCCGGCCCGTGGTAATGACGGCCCTGATGGCATCCATCGGCCTGTTGCCGGCAGCCATTTCTACCGGTATCGGATCGGAGTCGCAAAAGCCATTGGCCATTGTGATCATCGGCGGACTGATCACCGCAACCATTCTCACCCTGCTTGTGTTCCCCATCATCTTCTGGATATTTAACCGCACCCGTCACGAAGAGATCGTGTAATAATGTCTATTACTGTCAATTGATTGCCATTTTAAGCAATCTTGTCGTAATACACCGCTACCGCCTTGGCCGATAGTGCCATTCTGTCTATTTTTAAACTTTTCCACGATTATTGTGTATCAAATCGTACAACAATCCGGAAGGAAACCTGTTACCTTTGATACTATTCAGGGATAAATCCGGTACAAAAAACATTTTAATATAAAATATATGGATGCAAAATTTTCACCGCGTGTGCGCGAAGTAATGAGTTTAGCCAAGGAAGAAGCGGTTCGTATGGGAAACAGCCAGATCGGCCCGGAGCATTTTGTGATGGGATTGATACGTGAAGGTCAGGGATCGGCCGTACGCACGCTGAAATCGCTGGATGTTAACCTGCCACAGCTTAAAAGGGCCATTGAAGATACTGCCCGTAACTACGCCAATACCGGAGTTACCAATGTCAATAATATCCCGCTGAACAAATCGGCCGAGAAAGCCCTGAAGGTTACCTACCTGGAGGCCCGCTCGTATGCGGCCGATGTAATTGGCACCGATCATCTGATGCTGGCAATATTGCGTGACGAAGCAAGTGTTGCAACGCAGATTCTCACCCAGTTCAATGTGGATTACAACCGGTTCAAGGAAGAACTGGAGAATCCGAATTCGGCCGAGATCCGCGATGAGTTGCCTCCGATGGGGGAAGATGAAGACATGCCTCCGCCCCGCGAAGAACGTCGTAACGACCCCGGCAAAGGCGGACCTCAGAAATCAAAAACCCCGGTGCTCGATAACTTTGGGCGCGACCTTACCCGCCTGGCAGAAGACGGGAAACTGGATCCGATCATCGGACGGGAAAAGGAAATAGAACGCGTTTCACAAATACTATCCCGCCGTAAAAAGAACAATCCGGTACTCATAGGAGAACCCGGTGTGGGTAAAACCGCCATTGCGGAAGGACTGGCCCTGCGCATTGTGCAGAAGAAGGTATCGCGAATCCTCTTCAACAAACGCATTGTAATGCTCGACCTTGCCTCTTTGGTGGCCGGTACCAAATACCGCGGACAGTTTGAAGAGCGTATGAAAGCCGTGATGCAGGAACTGGAAAAATCGCCCGATGTGATCGTGTTCATTGATGAGATCCACACCCTCGTAGGTGCCGGCGGAGCCAGCGGCTCACTCGATGCTTCGAATATGTTCAAGCCCGCCCTGGCCCGTGGCGAAATACAATGTATCGGTGCTACCACACTCGATGAATACCGTCAGTATATTGAGAAGGCTGGAGCCCTGGATCGACGTTTCCAGCAGGTGATCATCAACCCGGCCTCTCCCGAGGAAACCATTGAAATTCTTCATAACATCAAAAACAAATATGAAGACCATCATAACGTAGTATATTCCGATGAAGCCATCGACGCCTGCGTTTCCATGAGCGTTCGATACCGCTACGCCACCAAACCGCCACCTGCCCGACAAGGCCATCGACATACTGGATACAGGTAGGAACCCGTGTGCATATCAGCAATATTCACGTGCCTCAGAATATCATCGACACAGAAGAAGCAGGTGGAAGAGATAAAAAATGAAAAGAACCGTGTGGTGAAAAGCCAGCGCTATGAAGAAGCCGCCCAGCTGCGCGACAAGGAAAAGAACATGCTGGAACAACTGGAACTGGCCAAAAAGCAATGGGAAGAAGAAACCAAAGCCAACCGGTACAAAGTAGGAGAGGAAGATGTAGCAGATGTGATCGCCATGATCACCGGCATACCGGTACGTCGAATTGCACAAAGCGAAGGCAACAAACTCCTCAATATGTATGAGGAGATGCGTTCCAAAGTGATCGGACAGGATGAAGCGGTAAAGAAGCTGGCCAAGGCCATTCAGCGGAACCGCGCCGGACTGAAAGACCCGAACAAGCCGATCGGATCGTTCATCTTTTTAGGACCTACCGGTGTAGGTAAAACTGAAATGTGCAAGGTGCTGAGCGAATACCTGTTTGAAAGCAAAGATGCCCTGCTGCGTATCGACATGAGCGAATACATGGAGAAATTCGCTGTAAGCCGCCTTATTGGTGCGCCTCCGGGATATATCGGATACGAAGAAGGCGGACAACTTACCGAAAAGGTACGTCGTAAACCATATTCCGTGATCCTCCTCGACGAAATTGAAAAAGCACATCCGGAAGTATTTAATATTCTGTTGCAGGTGCTCGATGAAGGATTCCTTACCGACAGCCTCGGACGGAAAATAGATTTCCGGAACACCATCATCATCATGACCAGTAACATCGGTTCCCGTCAGTTGAAGGACTTCGGTCAGGGTGTGGGATTCTCTACCCAGAGCCGGCAGATGAATATGGACAAGGATACCAAGTCGGTGATTGAAAATGCGTTGAAGCGTTTCTTTAGTCCTGAATTCCTGAACCGAATTGATGATGTGATCGTGTTTAACTCATTGCAGAAAGACAGTATCATCAAGATATTGGATCTATCCATTGAGAAGATGCTGAAACGTATCGACAAGCTGGGTATCAAGATCAAATTCTCCGATGCAGCGAAAGAGTTCCTCGGCGAAAAAGGATTCGATCCGGAATTCGGTGCCCGTCCGCTGAACCGTGCCCTCCAGAAATACCTGGAGGATCCGATCGCGGAAGAGATACTGAAATCGGGAACCAGCGAAGGGGATACCGTGGAAGTGGACCACGAGACCGGCGCCGAAGAACTGAAGATCAAAATTAAAAAGGCACGAAAGAAGAAAGAGGATATCAACGACTCAGTAAATAACTGAGGTCACTAAAAAAGAGAGAGGGAAGTCAGACACATGGTTCGACTTCCCTCTTTTATTTTACAGCAACGTACATACCGGCAAAGCGCCTCCCGGCATACTACCGCACAGGTTATTTCTTTTCGGGATATCCCAGCGTGGCAAGTTCCGAGGCCAGTGTCTCTTTGGAAACGGTTTCATTCGAAGTAACCGTCACCGTTTTTTTATCCTCACTCACTTCTACGGTAACCCCGTTATGCAAACGTTGCATGGCATCTTGAATGGTGTGCACACATCCGGCACATTTTACATTTTCTACTTCCAGTTGAATGGTATACATGATCGGTAAAAATTAACAGGGTAAAGGTACGCAGGATACCGGTTCTGTTCACTGATTGCCATCAAAAAAAAGGTAAAATATTTAGCCTGCAGGGGTTCTGCAAATCTTTTATTTTTGAACCATGAATAAATGGATCGCAGTCATTGCACTGGTTGTTGTTTTTACTTCCTGCAAAAAACAAACCGATATCGACCGCAAGAAGATGGATGATTACATCAGTAAAAATCATCTCACGGGAACCTATACTCCGGAGGGTGTTTTTGTGGTGATTGATGTAGAAGGACAAAACGGACATCCGACAGTAAGTAATACGGTAAAAGTTGCCTATTCCGGCACCTTACTCGATGGCACCGTATTCGATGCCACGGCCACCGGTACGTTTATTGAATTCCCTTTGAGTCAGGTGATCAGTGGCTGGCAAATTGGTATACCGAAATTTCAGAAAGGCGGCAAAGGTAAACTCATTATTCCGAGTGAACTGGGCTATGGAAGCAACGGGGCGGGCAGTATTCCTTCCAACGCTGTGCTGGTGTTCGATATCACACTGGCCGACTGGAAGTAACTACCGGATGCGAAGCGTTCGTCCGGGCCTTAGAATGGTTTTGGTGGTGATGCGGTTGAGCTTGCAGATGTAGGCCACCGAAACATGGTACTTGCGCGCAATGGAAGAAAGGGTTTCTCCTTTTTTCACCACATGATACAAATACTTATACTTTGAAGGCGGAGGCGGGGTATTGCCCTGAAACAAGGAGTTGTCGATGATGATGGATTCCTGAATCAGTTTGAAGGTCTGCATGGAGATCACTTTGGCCGGGTCGAAGGGAACACCCATATACCGCAACTCAAAGTGCAGGTGCGCCCCGAAGGAATACCCGGTATTGCCGCAATACCCAACCACGTCGCCGGCTTTTACCGTTTGACCCGGTGTAACGGCCAGCTCCGAAAAATGTCCGTATAAGGTTTCAAGTCCGTTGGGATGACGAATGATAACACAGTTTCCGTAACCCGGGGTCATTTTTGCAAACCGAACAATGCCATCGAAGGCGGCACAGGCCGGTTGCCCGTAAGGAAGGTTAAGGTCGATACCCGGATGGAACTGGTAGTATCTACCCCAGCGCCGGTAACCGAATCCTGAGTTTATGGCACAGGTGCAGGGCACCAGAAACACCGGCATATTGGTATCGCGCAGGCATATGATGGCCCCTTTGGGAACTGTGGTGGCAGTGAACTTATAGGGATTCACATCATCGGAATTCATGAAGGATTCTTCGGCTTCCGGTGCATTCACTATTGAATTTTCTCTTCCGGTGGCATTCTCAAAGGTGACGATATCGGGCAGGCAATCCTGCTCATAAACCGAGTCGGTGATGATGACATCCCCGTCGGAACGACGTGCAATGGAGTCGGTGACAAAGTCGGGCCGGTTGGCACATACCGAGTCGGAAGGAGGGCATGGCACGGAATCCTGAGAGGCAGAACGGATGGTAGAATCGGGGGGTAACGGGGTGACAGCAGATGGATTTTCTGCAGGTGTATTTTCCAGAATCGGCGTCCCCTCATTTTCCAGAATCGGCGTCCCCTCATTTTCGTGAATAGCGGAATCGGACGTGTGAACTACTATTGTGTCGGGAGCAGCGGCTGAACTATCAACCTGTGCTTGCGTTGAGAACGCGAGGCACAAAAAGAACAGGTTGATCAGTAGTTTATTCATCCGTTAGTGACTTTTCAGTATTTCTTTAATATGTTGTGCGTCGGTATGTAATTGTTGAATGAGGGCATCCACCGAAGCAAATTTTATCTCATCCCGGGTTTTCTGTATTACTTCAAGGGTCAGATGGTCTCCGTAAATGGAATCGTCAAAGTTAAAGATATGTACTTCAATTTGTTGCGTCTTCCCTTCAAAAGTCGGCCTTTTCCCAATATTTAACATCCCACCGTATTCATGGTTGTTATGGGTTACTTTCACAGCGTAAACACCTTCCGCCGGAAGGATTTTATATTTTTCAAGAACACGGATATTGGCGGTCGGGTATCCTATGGTTCGCCCCAGCTTATTCCCTTCCACCACAACACCCGATAGCAGGTAGTTGCGGCCCAGATATGCCTGTGCCGTAAGCATATCTCCATTCAGAATTGCGTTTCGCACTTTTGTGCTGCTAACGGCTACGCGGTTTATATCAACTTCCGGTATTTGTTCAAGAGTGAAATTGTAGATGGAGGATAGTTCCGTCAGTTCATCAAACCCGCCTTCGCGGTGATGTCCGAACCGGTGATCGTATCCTACAATGAGATGTTTCGTTCCAATAGCATTCACCAGTATATTACGTACGAACTGCACCGCCGACAAGCGTGAGAATTCTTCAGTGAACTGAAGGATGATGAGATGGTCGATCCCTTCCTTTTCCAGCGACTGACAATTTTCTTCCAGCGTATTGATTAGTTGAATGGAATGGTCATCGGGAAACAGAACCATTTTCGGATGCGGAAAAAAGGTGAGCACCACGCTTTCGCCCTGTTGTTCACGGGCCCGTTGTACCAGCCGGTGCAGAATGCTCTTATGCCCTTCATGCACCCCGTCGAAGGTACCCTGGGTCACCACGGCATGCGGCAAGCGGGTAAATTCTTCAAGGCTGTTGTAAATGCGCATGCGTTGCTTATTCTTCCATTAATTTACGGATGGCCACACTGGCCACAGCACAACCGAATACAGCCGGCATATAGCTGATGGTGCCAATGGTCGATTTTTTACGGGTGGTATCTTCGTTGAGTATGATACGGCTTTTATCGGCTTGCTCGGGTGAAAAAACCACCGGGAACCCGGTTTTGATGCTGAATTTCCGGTGCATATATTTTCGTACGTACCGGGCCAGCAGATCGTTGTAGGTTTCGCTGATGTCGCATACACGCACCTGGGTAGGATCTACTTTCCCTCCGGCACCCATACTGCTGGCAATTGGGATGTTGCGTTCCAGGCAGGCTTTTATAAAATATACTTTGGGTGATAGGGTATCGATGCAGTCACAGGCAAAATCGTATTTGCCGTTATCCAGCACA
>JBGAVF010000089.1:0-10274 GCA_044228315.1 Bacteroidia bacterium
GTGGCATTTTTAAAAAGAAGGCACCAGCTGCCGCACCTGAAATTGTATTTGGCTGGGGAGGAGGGTTCACCGGTATGGTTGAACAGTATTCACTGCTGAAAGACGGTACCCTTAAAAAGGGAACTGAGGTACTGAAAAAACTCGACAACAAACAGATGCGCACCGTGATGAAGCTGGTAAATAAGGTAAACTTTGCCAAGATGAAAGTAAATGACCCGGGCAATCTGTATTATTTCCTTACCATGAAAACCGGCGACACCGAGCAAAAGCTGCAATGGAACGACCAATCATCCATTCCTGCCGAGGTAAGAGCTGCCTACGATGCACTCATTGCCCTGACGAAATAATTGGCAGCGTTTTTCAGTGAACGGTTTGTGTATTGTACTTTATCGTCTTCTGCGATAAATAGTATGTTCATTTATTCCCATCCACATAATACATATCGAGCTCTCCTTTATTCTTTGCTTCAATTTTTCCGCGGTATGTACAATTGAATTTGTCTTTCACCAGTTCGTAGGTTGTTCCACTGATGTTTACTTTCCCCACTCCGGCACTGCTTTCCATTCGGCTGGCAGTATTTACGGTATCTCCCCATATATCATAGGCGAATTTTTTAATGCCGACGATCCCGGCAACAACAGGACCGGTATGGATCCCGATCCGTATTTCAAAAAATTCATTCCCATCTGCTTTCCGTTGCTTAGAATGCTGCACTATATATTGCTGAATTTCCAATGCGGCCCGCACCACATCAATGGCATGCGTCGTGTTTGATACGGGAAGGCCACCGACACACATGTAGGCGTCTCCAATGGTTTTTATTTTTTCGACCTTGTGTTTTTCAATGATTTCATCAAAAGCTTTAAAGCAGGTATGGATCTCACTGACCAATTCCTGAGGTGAGAGTCTTTCAGCAATTTGAGTGAAATTTTTAAAGTCGGTAAACATTACCGTTACATTTTCAAACTGTTTAGCAGAAGTGATTCCTTTGCTTTTCAACTCTTCCGCTACCTCTTCGGGTAAAATATTCAGAAGTAATTCATCACTTCGGATTTTACCGGCTTTAATTTTGTTGCGCTGGTAAAGAAACATTCCGGCAAAGAGCATTACAAAAACCAAGCCCAGCAGAAAAATATTTCGAAGCATTTGTGCGCTTTTTAGCTTTTCTTCTGCATTCGCTTTTTCAATCTCATATTTTAATTCTTTCGCTTTCAAGTCACGATTGAACGACATGTTTTGTAGCTGGATGGATTTTTTAATATTGAAAGCTTCATCCCGTAGCTCTTTGGCCATTTTGGCGTAGCGGTAGGCACTGTCCATTTGATGAAGTTTTTCAAACGAATAACTTAGCTCATCGGCAATATCAATCAGGTATCTCTTCAAGCCGGCATTTTTGGCTGTCACAATTCCTTCTCTGCCAATGTCAATGGCTTCGCTGTGCCTGTTACGTTTATTTAAGAAATTACAATATTTACTGATTGCATATACCAGGGCATCGGCCACCGATGATGAATCTTTTACGTCCATTACTTTTTTGAAACATTTTTCTGCTTCGATGTAATCCTTTTTGTACGCGTAAATATTTCCGAATTGCGCAAAAACCCAGCTATAGTGATTGTAATTGTACGGCTTAAAATTGTAAAATGTGGAGTATGACAATTCATTATACTTCAATGCTGAATCCGGCATGTTGCATTCCAGGTAGGCAATGGCCAGATTGCTGCATAAATAACTTGTGATCCTGGATTGGTTCTCTGTTTTTGTAATCTTCTTTGCCATTTCAATGCCACGGAGCGCCTGTTCAATCCCATTTTTATAATCATAAGCCTGAATATAGGCCCAGGCTATATCGTTTAGGGCAGAGGCACATCCCTCATAATTTTGCATTTTCTGACATGCTTCAAAGGCCTTGTAAAGAAAGTCGACTTCCTGATTATAATCAGCTATATCATCAAAATACCATCCCAGATTACGATACACCCGTGACAGCATGGTATCATTATTTAATTGCTGGGCCAGCGATAAAGATTCATACAAATATTTTGTGGTGCTGTCATTTTTTTCCGGCCCTTTAAGTTTTTTAACCAGGAGCATAAGTGAGTCAAACCGTGATCTGGCCTCCATCATCTCTTTTTTACTCATCAAAGTTCTTGCAGGCTGTTCTGATTTCGCACCGGTTTCGCTGCCTCCTGTCTCATAATGACACGATAAAATGGAAAAACAAAAGAGAAAGATGGAGAAAAATTTACTCATTGGTTTTGTTCATGATATGGGATGGTTCAACCCGTTAAACGCACCTAAAGCATCTAGGATAACTTTTTGGTACCTGGCAAGATAACGCAAACGCCAGTAACAACTATAATCCTAATTCATCATTCTTCATTCCTCCCTCAACCTCAACCTCAACCTCAACCTTGGCCTTAGCCTTAACCTTAACCTTAACCTTAACCTTAACCTCCCCCTCAATCCCTCACCTCATTTTCATAATGCACGGGAAATCCAAGCGGACGCGCCCCGTAGAAAAGGATATTGCGTTGCATGGTGTCGGGGCGTCCGTGTTTGTAAAAACTGGCGTACACATATGAGGTGATTTTTGCAGCATACAGCCCTCCGGTATTGATATACATACTGGCTGCTGCCGAGAGTATCACCATGGAGGTAAGCACTTTCCTCCATGCCGTGTCAAGCTCGTGGCTGCCGCATAAGCGTACGATGTACATTAAATACACCACAAATACTCCCTGGTAAATACGTGCCAGCCAGTTACCCCACATTTGCCATTCACCGCAATAAGGTGGAGCAGCATTGTTAAATAAAAAAATAAAGAAGACACTGAAGAGCAGGGAACGTTCGGTAAGGTTCAGCCGGAAGCGAAATATGAATCGCCCTGCCCCCCAGCATACCAGAAATAACATGGGAAGCACAAAGAAATTGCTGTGAAAAAAAGTGGTGTACAGCGTTTGAGGTATCAGGCCCAGCCTCACCTTCCAGGGTTCCAGCACATCCTTGTAATTGAGGTATGCATTGATGATGATCTTGAATGTGTCTTCATTGCTGTTGTTCATGACCCCACCCTGTGCATGCAGCCACCATTGAATGAACAACTGGGGCAAGGCAAAACTGATGATTGCGAATACGATATGAAACAGGCGTTCAGGAATCCTTATCTTTTTATTGAAAAGTAAAAAAAGAAGTATTCCGGGCCCCAGCAGGGGAATAAAGTCGTACCCCGTAAAAAGGATGCCAATGATGCCCAGATACAGCATTCTTTTTTTAAGGGTGGCACCGGTGATCTTATGTAAGAGCATATACACCCACAGGCACACCGGCACCACCAGATTTTGTGCAAAGGGCGACCCGATCCAGTACATCACACCGGTATAAGTGGTGAGCAGCAACAGGGCCACGATGGCCGCATGCGAACCATATTCCTCTTCTACATACCGGATGAAACAATAACAAGTGATTAGCAGAATAAGTAGTATGGTGGTCATGCCTCCGGCGTAAAAGCCAAAAAGTTTGTAGAAGGGGTAACCGACAACGAAAAGCAGCTCCCGGCGCAGCACGGCGCCCTGCTGCCATTCCACGGGTGCCTTTCCCATCATGAATTTATAATTGGCCACATAGTGCTGCCAGTCGTAATTCACATAATAACCGTTGTAGAGGGTGGGGTTCTCCAGTGTAGCGGCATATCCGCTGAGTGTTCCGGTGTTGAGATACATCTGCAGCAGCCACAGTCCCATCATAATGCCGAACAACCGGTTCAGAACGGGGGAAGAAAAACGGAGTTGCCGGAGCCACTTCATGGGGTAAATATAGTAACTCGTGACCATAATCAAAGCGGGGAACAGCGGTCAATCTGCTATCTTTGCCCCGCAATGTATTACAATAATATTCTTGAAACCATTGGCAAAACGCCCCTGGTGAAATTAAACCGGGTTACCCGTGAAGTACCGGCCCTTGTGCTCGCCAAGGTGGAAACATTCAATCCGGGAAACAGTATAAAGGACCGTATGGCCCTTAAAATGATTGAAGATGCCGAAAAATCGGGCATTCTGAAACCGGGAGCCACCATTATTGAAGGTACCAGCGGTAACACCGGTATGGGTCTGGCCATGGTAGCCATCATCAAAGGCTACAAATGCATATTTACCACCACAGATAAGCAGAGCAAGGAAAAAATGGATGCCCTGCGCGCCATGGGTGCCGAGGTAATTGTGTGCCCTACCAATGTGGAGCCGGAAGATCCGCGCAGCTATTACAGCGTATCGAGCCGTTTGGAAAAAGAGGTGCCAAATAGCTGGAAACCCAACCAGTACGATAACCTGAGCAACAGCCAGGCACATTACGAAACCACCGGTCCCGAAATTTGGGAACAAACCGAAGGTAAGATCACACACCTGGTGGTTGGGGTAGGTACAGGAGGTACAATTTGCGGAACAGCCCGGTATCTGAAAGAAAAAAATCCGAACGTGAAGATCTGGGGTATTGATACCTACGGTTCTGTTTTCAAGAAATACAAAGAAACCGGTATCTTCGATAAGGATGAGATCTATCCGTATATCACCGAAGGCATCGGGGAGGATTTCCTTCCCAAAAATGTAGATTTCTCACTCATCGATCATTTCGAGAAAGTGACGGATAAGGATGCGGCCATCTACACCCGCCGTATTGCCCGTGAAGAGGGCATATTTGTGGGAAACAGCGCCGGTGCCGCCATCGGCGGACTCGTTCAGATGAAAGACAAACTCACCAAAGACGATGTGGTGGTGGTGATCTTCCACGACCACGGACTGCGTTATGTGGGTAAAATGTTCAACGACGACTGGATGCGGGAACGTGGCTTTCTGGAAATAAAACAACCCAAAGCCATCGATATCATTGCGCCGCATAAAAACCTGCCTCTGGTAACGGTACATGAAAATGAGCCGGTTTCCGAAGCGGTACTGAAACTGCGTAAGTATAAAATATCACAGATACCGGTGGTGGATGCCGAAGGTAAAATTACCGGATCGCTTAATGACTCGCATTTATTCAATCACCTGATCGAAAATCCGGATCAACGCAACGAGCCGGTGAAGACACTGATTCAGCCGCCATTCCCGGTAGTGGATGCCATGATGCCATTGGAAGAAGTGTCGAAGCTGATTACCAAAGACAATGCAGCTGTTCTGGTGAAAGATGCTGTGGGTGAATACCATATCATCACCCGTCAGGATATCATCGAAACGCTGGGATAAAAAAAACGGGGGTGAGTAAAACCCACCCCCGTCTCTTGGTCTCAAGCCTGAACCTTACAGGATCTCAATAGCTTTTGGTTTGCTCACATCCCCCTTAGGGACTGTGATATGTAGTATTCCGTTCTTAAACTCGGCTTTAATACCCTCCGCCTTGATGTTCTCAGGCAGGGTGAAACTGCGGGTGAAAGCGCCGTAGTAGCTTTCTACATGATGCACCTTGCCGTTCTCCTTCTTTTCCAGTTTACGTTCGCCACTTACTGTAAGTACATCATTCTTCAGGTCAATGGTGATCTCCTCTTTCTTCATGCCCGGAAGTGATACCTCGTAAGTGAAACAGGTGTCATCTTCCTTCACATCCATTGTAGGTTTAAAATTCACATTCACGGAACCAAAAGCATCTTCCATCAGGTTGTCGAGTGCTTTGGTGAAACTGTTGGGAAACATTGAATCCCTCAATGCAAATCCCGGAGTAAATTTAGCGAGTGTCATAACTTGTTTTATTTTAAATGTTACGCTCTTCCTCTATCAACAGGCATACCAAACCGGATATGAGAAATATTGACAGGAATTTGTTAAGCATGGGTTAAAAACATAGGTATTCAAAAGACAATTTGACCTAAGCCCTGACAGGGTTTCAGGGGTTATAAGGTATTAAATTTTTCATCCCGGGGAGCCGGATTATTCCGGGTATAAAAAACCGGAAATTCATGAATTAGAAACGGGCATGCGGCGTTTCCGTTGTACCTTTGCCGCTTTCAAAACCGGCTTCCCGGATCAATAAAAATACACAACGGAAATACATGAAATATATGGACACAAAAAATATTAAAGCCTACGGAACCGAAGCGGCTGAAATGCCTTTGCATTCACTTACCATTGCACGCAGAAACCCTGAAGCCCATGATGTGCTGATCGAGATATTGTATTGCGGCATTTGCCACTCCGACCTGCATGCCGCCCGGAATGAATGGGGAGGCACCAGGTATCCTATTGTTCCCGGACATGAAATAGTAGGACGGGTAATTCAAACAGGGGAGAAGGTAACGGATTTTAAAATCGGAGACATGGCTGCTATCGGTTGCATCGTCGACTCCTGCCGCGAATGTGCTTACTGTAAAGAAGGCCTGGAGCAATTTTGTGAACCGGGCATTACGATTGTATTTGGCTCGATCGATAAGCGTTCGGGAGGCCACACATTCGGCGGGTTTTCATCCCATATTGTAGTGGATGAAAAGTATGCAGTACACATGCCGGAAACCCTTGATCCTGCGCATGCCGCTCCTTTACTGTGCGCCGGTATTACGGTGTATTCACCTCTGAAGCACTGGCAGGCCGGTCCGGGAAAAAAGGTTGGTGTCATCGGAATCGGAGGGCTGGGCCACCTGGCTATAAAGATCGCGAAAGCTATGGGATCGCATGTGGTGGTGTTCACTACCTCACAGGCCAAAGCCGATGATGCCAAACGATTGGGAGCCGATGAAGTGGTGCTCTCAACCAACGAGGCCCAGATGAAACAAAAGATGAAACTGGATATCATCATCGATACGGTTTCGGCTTTGCACAACGTAAACGATTACCTCAGCCAACTGAAAGTTGACGGCACACTGGTGATGGTTGGCTTGCCCGCCGAGAAACTTCCGGTGGGTGCCTACAACCTTATCAAAGGCCGTAAAAACCTGGCCGGTTCCAATATCGGTGGCATAGCCGAAACACAGGAAATGCTCGACTTTTGTGCACAACATGGCATTGTGGCCGAAACGGAACTGATCCGTGCGGACCAGATCAATGAAGCCTTCGACCGTCTTGAAAAAGGCGATGTGCGGTACCGCTTTGTAGTGGATATGGCCTCATTAAAGTAGTCGGGCTTTGCCGGCTCATCGAGAGCCTTTTTTAACTATTTGTTTCGAATTTCATTTTATTAAATCAAACACCCATAAAATTATACATACCATTCTGATATGACAACCCCAGCATCACCCACCATGAAAGTTGAGATATGGAGCGATATTATGTGCCCTTTCTGCTATATCGGCAAGCGGCACTATGAAGCAGCCCTGGCCGGTTTCCTCCAGGCCGACCGGCTCGAGGTGGAATGGAAAAGCTTTCAGCTGGATCCGACAATACCTGAGACTATGACGGAGAAGGTGAATGTATATAAGTACCTGGCTGACCGGAAGGGCATGAGCGTGGAGCAATCGAAACGCATGCATGAGGGCGTGGTGGCCATGGCCCGTGAGGCCGGACTGGAATATAATTTCGACAAAGCCGTGGTTGCCAATTCATTCAATGCCCACCGCCTCATTCAAAAGGCAAAGATGAAAGGATTGGGCGATACTGCCGAAGAATTGCTTTTCAAAGCCTATTTCACCGAAGGCAAGGATTTTGGTGAAATTCCGGTTTTGATAGAGATCGGAAAAGCAGCAGGTTTGACAGAAGCGGAAGTGCAGGATGCCCTCAGCAACGATGAATATGCCTACCGCGTCACCCAGGATGTGCAGGAAGCGCAAAGCCTGGGAGTGCAGGGTGTGCCGTTTTTTGTATTTAACCGCCGGTATGGCATCTCAGGTGCCCAACCGGTGGAAGTGTTTGCCGATACCTTACAGAAGTCATTTGGGGAATGGGAAAAGGCCAACCCGGTCATAAGCATGACAACAGATGAAGGAGCCACCTGCTCTCCCGACGGGGAATGTTTCTAAAAAAGGAAATTGAAAAGAAGCCGCGATCCTTAGCGGTTCACATACATTACCGACTTTACTTCCTTCACCACTTTTTCAACACTTGGTAAAAAGGCTTCCACGAATGTAGGAGCATACCCCAGCGGCACGTCGGCCGTGGTTACGCGCAATATTGGCGCATCGAGGTAATCGAAGGCACGTTTTTGCACCTGGTAGGTAATCTCCGACGATACGGAAGCAAATGGCCAGGCTTCTTCCACGATCACCATGCGGTTGGTTTTCTTCACGGAGTTCACCAGGGTTTCATGATCGAGAGGGCGCACGGTGCGCAGGTCGATCACCTCGGCATTGATGCCTTCAGCGGCGAGTTGTTCAGCCGCTTTAAGGGCTACCTTCATGATCTTACCGAACGATACGATGGTGACATCAGTACCTTCCCGTTTTATATCCGCTTTCCCGATAGGGATGAAATATTCTTCTTCGGGTACTTCGCCTTTATCGCCATACATCTGCTCACTCTCCATAAAGATCACCACATCATTATCGCGGATGGCTGTTTTCAGCAATCCTTTGGCATCGTATGGGGTGGAAGGTACCACTACCTTCAGTCCG
This sequence comes from Bacteroidia bacterium, assembly GCA_044228315.1. Classification (GTDB taxonomy): domain Bacteria; phylum Bacteroidota; class Bacteroidia; order UKL13-3; family UKL13-3; genus CAINMV01. Next base: position 8,528 of record JBGAVF010000089.1, read on the forward strand.
GGACAGTTGGCATACCAGTTTTCAAAAGCCTGAGAGTGCTGGGCACCCAGCTGACCGGCGCTGGCCGTAGGGCCCCGGAATACCATGGGGCAACCGAACTGGCCTCCGCTCATGCTCAGCATTTTGGCGGCGCTGTTTATGATCTGGTCGATGGCTACCAGTGAGAAGTTGAAGGTCATGAATTCCACTATGGGTCGTAATCCGTTCATGGCGGCACCTACCGCAATACCGGCAAATCCCAGCTCGGCAATAGGGGTGTCGATCACCCGCTTGTCGCCAAACTCATCGAGCATGCCCTGACTTACTTTATAGGCCCCGTTGTATTCGGCCACTTCTTCTCCCATGAGCAATACCTGCCCGTCGCGGCGCATTTCCTCACTCATTGCTTCCCGAAGGGCTTCCCGAAATTGAATTGAACGCATAATTACAGTAGAAGGTTATTTTAATTAAGGGTGCAAAGATAAAAGAATCCGCGCAACATCAGAAAGCATAGCCGATATGCACGTGGGGCATAAGGTAAAAGTCATACAGATCGTCCAGGATCATGCTGCTGATGCTTTTATTGCCAATCTTCAGATTAAAGATATTGCTTTCAAAACCGGTGGCGAAAAAAGCCCGGTAATCCCCGTAAAAGTAATCGGGCATATTCAGAAACTTGTACATGCCATACTCGAACCCCACACTGCCAAAGAGATGCTGCGTGAAGAAATGGGAATAGGAATAACGGTACCGCAACCCGATCATCGGGCCCTTGTACAATTCCCCTCCGGGATTAATAGCATCTTCTTTACTCAATGCCGAAGTGCCCGCATCGAAAAAGAACGATTGTACCGAATGGTTGGGGATGCCGGTGTTTACGATTGACGATTGACGGGAAAACCCTATGGAAATATACCTTCGGGCATGGTAGTAATAGGGCAGAGTGCTGAATGCGGAGGTGAGGTTACGGGCGGTGTACCCCGACACATTTACTTCTGCAGCAAAGGCACGCTGCTTGCCTTTGAAATGCTGGTAACTCAAAGAGAACTGCCGGTTCAGTGCAGCATTGCTGATGTTGGTCTGCAGGCTGTTATGATACCCCAGAAAACCACCCTGCGCCTTTACACCGGCATACAGGCAAACGAAACAGAGCATTATGAAGACACCTTTTCTCATTTTTCGTCCGTTTGTTTTAGAATGTGATAGGCATTGTTGAGGTAATCAAGTTTATTGAGTTTCCCGATGGTTACGAAACGACGGAATATTACATTGTTCTTTTGGGCCGAGGGATTGAACCGGTACATCATGGCCACCGAATTGTTGGTATGAATGATACCGCTCGATGCCACACTTCCAATGTACGCCGGCCATATCAGAGGCAACAGTAAAAAAATGGGCGACATCAGCTCGCCTTGTCCGAAGTCGAAGGTGGTTTTTTTATAATAGTATTCTTTTAAGAAAGTGATGGAGTTCACATCATGCTTCGTGAAATATTCCCAGGTCTCGGGATCGAGCTGAAACAGGTTGGTATTGTATTTTATCTGGGCCGAGGCTTTGTTCTTTCCTTTTCCCTTTTTGCCCGTTGCCGACGAATCCACCGGAACCACTTCCACACTGCTTTCTTTGTTCGAGTTGTCGATCATCTCTTTGTCTTTTAATTTAATAGAAGCTTGAAGAATCCGGTACAGCTCCAGTTTTTCGTGCAGCTCGTGCAACGACATCCGGTACAAACTTTTCACCTCATACCCCGGGAGCTGCTTTTCGGCAA
>JBGAVF010000090.1:0-10782 GCA_044228315.1 Bacteroidia bacterium
GCCTGCAACAAGGGCCCCGTAATACACACCGGCCCGGGGATTCCGGATAACGACCATACAGGTGTATTTGGGCTTCACAGCCGGAAAGAACCCCACAAAAGAGGCCTGGTAGATTTTATTCTTATAGCCCAGATTCTTATCAGCCACCAGCGCAGTACCGGTTTTTCCGGCCACACTATAATGGTTGTTCTTCAGATTACGGGCCGTGCCTGATTCCACCACGCCCCGTAGCATTTCATGCAATTTTGCTAACGTTTCGTCGCTGCATATTTTCTCCTGTAAAACCTGTGGGGCTATTCGTTCGGGCTTTTTGCCGATGCTGTGAATTTCATTGACCAGCAGAGGTTTCATCATGCGTCCGTTGTTCGCCACCGCATTATAAATGGTTATCATTTGTAGCGGGGTAATGTTAACTTCATAACCAATGCTCATCCAGGGCAAGGAGGTTCCCGACCAGATCTTTTTATCGGCAGGTGTTTTCACGAGCGGGTTGGCCTCTCCGTCAAGTTGTATTCCCAGTTTTTTGTTCAACCCCAGCCGAATGATATGATCGGTGAATTTTGAAGGGTCTTTGCTGTATGCCTTCATCACAAATTTCGAAATGGCCACATTGCTTGATTTTTCAAATGCTTTCTGCAATGAAACGATACCGTATCCGCCTTTTTCAGAGTCACGCATGGTTTCTTTTCCATACACCTTTTCCCCGCCTTCGGTACTTGTACTGTCATTAATATCAGCCAGTTTGTCTTCCAGCAGGCTCATTACTGAAATAAGTTTAAAGGTGGATCCGGGTTCGGAGTTATCGCCAATGGCATAGTTGAAACTTTCTACAATTTCTCCGTTCTCTTTGCGTTGCAGGTTGGCCAGGGCTTTGATGGCGCCGGTTTCTACCTCCATTAAAATAGCACAGCCGTGATCGGCGTTATTCACTTCGAGGGCATTGTAAAGCGCATGCTCAGCCACATCCTGAAGGTTTACATCCAGGGTGGTTACAATATCTTTTCCGTTTTCAGGTTCTACTTCATTTTCATCATTCAGTGGCATCCATACACCCCCCGAAATTCTGCGCATCAAACGGGTACCATTCACACCGGTTAGTTCCTTATCGAAATAACCTTCCAGGCCCACTTTCACTTTATCGTCGCTTACATACCCGATGGTACGTGAGGCCAGGTGCTTGAAAGGCCGCAGGCGCATGCTTTCCTGCTCTACCATAAATCCGCCTTTGTACCGGCCCAAACGAAAGAGCGGGAATGATTTCAGCTCTTTTACATAGTTGTAATCAAGTTTGTCTTTCAATAACAGGTAGCGCTCCCGGTGTTTGCGGGCATTGCTCAGCAATGTTTTATATTCAGCGGCACTTTTATCATTGAAAAGCCGGCTGAGCATGGTACTGAGTGAATCTATCTTTTCTTTAAAGAGTACATCGGTTATGCCTTCGGCATTCATATCAAGACGTACTTCATAGATGGGGATGGATGTTGCCAGCAGGTTCCCGTTACAATCGAAGATATTTCCCCGTGTGGCCTCGATGGTTTTGTTTTCGACCAGGGAGTCCGACATATCTTTCCATTTTTTGCCTTCGATCACCTGAATTTTAAATGCATAAAAAAAGATCACACAGGCGAAGAGGCCCAGCATCCCGAAGGTGAGCCACACGCGCCATAATATGTCTTGTCTTACATTCATTTTTTCTTTTGCTGAGGGGCCGGTTGTGTTTCGAGGTTGAATTTCATGGCAGGTTCACGCAATTCTTTTAAACCACTGTACTCCAGTTTCCTGGCGATATCTGTTTGAAGGCTTGACTGCATGAGTTCTGCTTTGGTGCTCAGGTATTCACTTCTCAGTTCTTTGATGTCGTGGTTGATCTTTTCGGTTTGGCGTACTGTGCGTTCCGAGAATTGCTGAATAGAGATATATACTATCACAAGTCCGAACAGGAACAGGACAAACGGCAACCAGCGCGATGCTTCTTCCCGTTTGAAGAGGATGAACGACTCTCCGGAGTTCCGTCCGGATTTTGCAGCTCGTTTTTCTTCCGGTACTGCTGATGTGGTTTCGCTCTTTTTATCGTCAGTAACTTCGATGCTGTTCATTACAATGGGGTTTTCTCTCCCACACGCAATATGGCACTGCGGCTGCGGGGGTTTAGTTGTATTTCTTCAGGGCTCGCACTAACCGGCTTTTTATTCACCGGTCTCATAATACTTTTACGGTTTCCAAAAAAGTCCTTCACATCCTCTCCGCTAAAATTTCCTTTCTGAATGAAATGCTTTACCAGCCTGTCTTCAAGGCTGTGATAACTCAGTACTACCAGCCGCCCGCCGGGCATTAATGCCTGCGCAGCCTGTAAAAGGAACTTTTGCAATACGTGCAGTTCACGGTTCACTTCTATACGGAGTGCCTGAAAAACCTGGGCCAGATACTGGTTTTCTTTCCATTTTGGCACACAGGTTTTAATAAGTTCCTTGAGCTGAAATACGGTGTTCACTTCCTCTTCCCCCCGGTTGGCAACAATGGTATGAGCAAGGCTGTGCGCATTTTGTATTTCTCCGTACAGCTTAAAAATCCGGTACAAGGCTTCTTCACTGTAAGTATTGATGATACGTTTTGCTGTGAGGTTTTGTCCCTGATCCATGCGCATATCCAGTTCCGCATCAAAGCGGAAACTGAAACCCCGTTCCGGCACATCAAATTGATGGGAGGATACACCCAGATCGGCCAGAATACCATGTACTGGCAATACATTAAGGTATTGCAGGTGGTTCAGCAAGAACTCAAAGTTCTGGTTCACAAACAGGAGCCGGGGGTCTTTGGGCACATTCTGCATCGCATCTTCATCCTGATCAAAGGCAACTAGTCTTCCCTTGTTGCTGAGCCGGTTCAGGATCTCGCGGCTGTGTCCGCCACCTCCGAAAGTAACGTCCACATATGTCCCATCCGGCTGAATGTTCAGCGCATCAACCGATTCGGTCAGCATAACCGGGGTGTGGTAAGTCATTACCATTGGATATTCTGCATTACTTTTTCGGCAAGGGCACTATAATGTTCAGGATCCTTGTTCATTTCCGACATGTATTTTTCTTTGTTCCATAACTCAATTTTTGATGAGTTGGTTGAGAAGATGACATCGCCTTTTAGCGAAGCATATTCCTGAAGGTTTTTTGGAATCAACACACGACCGGCAGCATCCAGGGTAAGTACATTGGCACCCCGGTTAAATAACCTCAGAAACTCCCGGTTCTCTTTCACGAACGTATTAAGCTTGTTCAGTTCTGTGGTAATGCGGTTCCATTCCTCTTTGGTATAAAGCACCAGGCAGGGTTCAAAACCACAGTTCACAATAAGAGATTGCTTGCTGTCATCGGGGAGTTGCGCCAATAACGCTTTGGGCAGCATAATGCGGCCTTTGGCGTCCATGGTACATTCAAATTCTCCTATAAAGTGGATCACAGCAGTGGGGGTTTGTCTGATTTAAAATCAAAAATAGGGTATTTAATTCCACTTTTTACCACTTTCTCCCACAAATGTTGATAAATGGCACTTATGCACAAGGTTTTGTGGAAACCCCCGGACAGGGGCTCAATGGTTACGAAAGAAGTTGGAAATGCTTACTGGGCAATGCTTTCAGAATACAACCATCCGGGCATTGAAGCCCCTGTTGATGGCGTAGTTTGTGTAAGTAGCGGAATATTCCCGGCTAAAAGGTAAAGGCTACGCCACCCAGTATATTGAGCCGGTACGAAGGGTAATAATTCCAGCGCTGGTACGCGGCATTCGTAAGATTGCCTGCATTCACAAACACGGCGATCATTTTATTGTACCGGTATTCTAGGTTCAGGTTTACATCTACGAATGGTTTTAAGGTAGTTACGGCAGTATCCTGACGTGCTCCGAATGCATCGGCATGCTCAAAATTCTTTGCAAACCGTTGCCCAACGTAATATGCAGTGAGACGTGCCGTGAACATATTGTTGTAGGTATAAACCGCATGAATTTTTGCATCAATATCCGGCATATTCCAGTAGTATTGTTGCCCGTCGGTTTTATAGTTATGGTATGTTGCCTCCAGCACTGTTTTAAAATCTTCGGCCCACTGAAGCTGGCAGGTCGCTTTCACATTCAGGATGTCTACGTTGTCGTAAACAATATAGTTTTTCTGAACATTGGAGGTGTCACCAAGATACATGGGCATATTCATGTAGTTGCCGAAATCCGCTTCGAGTGAAAGCATGGCGTGATTGCCTATGCTGCCCCAGAGTCCGGCATATACACGGTTTTTTACATTGGTATGCCTCAAGTTTGATGCGGTATCTCTAAATACGGTATTATTGGCATAAGAGTATCCGAACAGGCGCGAGTCAACGAACATGTTCTCTTTCAGAATGGAGTGATAACTGTTTTGTTTCACACTTCCGTCGAGGCCTATATGTGCCATGAGTTTGTTTTCAACAAGCACCATTTTAAAATCAACCACCGGGTAGAAGTAGAAGCGGCTGTCTGCAGAATCATGGAATATGGTACTGTTGAATCCAACATTCAGCTTCAGACGGTTATAGTCGAGGAAGTACCGAGGGTTCACATCAATGAACAGGCGCTTGTAAGCTGCTGAGTCGCTCCCGAACGAAAGATGGCTGAACTGCACCGGGGCATTGAGTTCGTGTCCACGGATGGATTTTTGCACACTTCCGCCCATACTTATAAAGTTCTCTTTATTGGCGTTTTGTTTATTCTGGAAATGATATTGCAGATTGCCATTGAAGCCGAAGCCGTCTTTTGAAGGAGCCCCGCGTTTATAAAAGGCGGCACCGTGCATGTAGTTATAGATGTTTTTGGTGCTGTCAATATTCAAAACATAGGGTGAGGTGCGCTGTACAAAATTGTTTCTGTTCCGTTCGTATCCGGCTTCAACCGAAAACATCTGATTCGGGGTGATGTGATACCCGAAATGTCCCTTAACCGTATTGTCACTAAATATCTGATGGGCCGAGTCGTACTGCCCGCTGAGGTGTTTGGCGTATATCCCGTAATCCATCTGCTTGGAGATGGTGTTGTGAAAATAGGTTTCGAACAGCGGCATTTTATACATGCCATACCCGAGCTTTGTGTAGTTGCCGTATTGACGGTCGGTTTTTTTATTGGAATACCCCTGCGCCTTGCCCGGTACAATTTCCGGTTTGGTTTTATAGGCTTTTCCTTCAACGGAATAGGTGAGGGTAGGCGGGTTGAGGGTGGGCGGATCGATCTGCGGGTTGTAATCAATTTTCACGGCATCGGCCACAGTGGCGTTATACTCCCCCTGAACCTCTATCTGAACCTGATTTAACGTGTCCTGGGCAAATGTATTCAGACCCGAAAAAATCAAGGCCATGGTGAACAGAACAATGGTGCTTTTAAATGTCATTTTTAATTTTCTTAATACGGTTACTTGCCTTCAATATCTTTAATCTTCTGTGTTGCGATCTCTTTCATAGCCGCATCGTCGGTATTGTCGGCCACACTCTGGTAAGTATGACGGGCCTGAAAATAATCTTCCTGTGCTACATAGCAATCGCCCAGTATAATAAATCCTTTGGCCACCCAGTTGTCATACGAGGCATACTGGTCGTTCAGTTCATATACTGTTTTCTTACAGCCTTTATAATCCTTATTTTCATACTGAATCTGCGCGATGCTGCATTTCGCTTCTGCGCCCATCACATTCTTCGAGTTTTTTACTACCTGTGTAAACTCTTCGTTTGCTTTGGCAAGGTCTTTTGATGACAAATACATGCGCCCCATATAAAGGTGGGCTTCTGTTTTCTGCTCCGGGGTTGACTTATCATAATTCAGTATTTTTTTACAGGCTTCGGCAGTTTCTGTTTTCCGGTCGAGGTTATTGGCGCTGCGCATTTGTCCCATATAGCTGAGAACAATGTTCTCTTTCCCATTGGCATATTTCTCGAGTTCGGTATAGTATTTCAGCGCCTTTTCATAGTCTTTCATGTTGTAGCATATATAGGCGGCATTGCGGTAACTGCGTTCGAGATAATCGGTGAGGCTGGTGCCCATTAAGTATTCGTAGGCTTTCAGTGCTTTCTCGTACGCTTTTTCCTTGTATGCACAATCAGCCAGATAATAATTGGCTTTCACAATAAAGGCACCGTTGGGGAAACGGCTGATATAATTTTCGAAATCCTTTATACTTACCTCGCAGTCCCCTTTGTTGAAACGGTTCACAGCGGCTTCGAACGTGATCGAATCTTTCCTGTGTGGCACTTACATTTCCATGGTTTACGTACTCCAGGAAAGCGTCGCTTTCTCCGTTCTCAATATATATTTCACGGATATTATCGAAGGCTTCTTTGGCTTCATCGGTACCCGGGTATTTTTCCACTACAATTTTAAACTCGGTGAGGGCATCGGTAGGGTTGTTCTTGTTGCGATACGCCGTTCCTAAATTCAGGTGTGTTTTCGACAGGAGTTCACTGCGGGTAAAGTTGTCGATGATATATTGATAGGCTTTGATGGCATTGTCGTATTGACCCTGCTGGTTACGGGTGGCTGCAATTTCAAATATGGCGTCATCATTGAGGTCGCTTTTCGGATATTCTTTTGCGATCCGTTTCAGTGAATTGATCTTGTCTTCGGGTTTGTTCTGAAGTCCGAGAATCATGGCCCTCTGAAACAAGGCATAATCGGCCGATTTGGAGTTCTTTGAAATCACATAATCGTAGTTGTCGAGCGCGGCTTCATATTTCTTAAGAATAAAATTGCAGTCGGCGCTTCTCATGTTTGCATCGAGATAGATATCCGGTGTTTTATCGTAATAATTATCGATGCTGAGGTAGGTGGTAAAGTGTTTCAGAGCGGTGCTGTACTCTTTTTTCTGAAAATAACAATACGCAAGATTGTAATATGAATTATTGCCGAATATGCTTCGCTGTGCATCGGGTATAGCCTGAAAACGTTTGATATTCGCGATGGCATCATCAAACTTCTTATCCTTATAATTCATTTCCCCGAGGTAGTAATAACAGTACGCCTTGATGGTTTTATCATATTCATAATTCAGCGACTTCCTGAAATACGATGCGGCATCTGTATAGTTCTTGTCGCGAAACAGTTCCTGTCCCCGGTAGAAGGTAAGTTTCTGGTAGGCTTGTTTCAGTGAGAGGTTTTTATTCTTGATGCTCTCAATGAGTTCAATGGCATCTTTATAGTTTTTTGTAGTGAGCAGCAACTGGCTCAGCAGGCCTTTGGCTTCGTCGTTATTGTCGCTGTTCGGGTAGCTTTCGATATACTGCTGAAGTGCTTTGATGGCGTCATTCTGAAAGGCTATTTCATACGAAAGCTTGGCATAATTGAACAGTGATTTCTCCGTCACCTTGCTGTCGAAGTTCAGTTTTGATGCGTTCAAAAATGCGATACGGGCATTTTCTTTTTTCTGTAGTGCCAGAAAGCAGTTCCCCAGTATGTAGTTTACCGTTTGCGTCATCTCGGTGTTGCCCGAACTTATTTTACTTAACTCGGGATAGGCCTTATCGTATGCCTTATTCATAAAATATGTGTACCCGAGTTCAAAGTGGTCTTCATCAATGAGGTCGGCACCGCTGGCATGGTGTTGTTCAAGCAGGGGCTGTGCCTTGTCGAATTTCTCGAGCTGATAATATGATTTCCCTACATACGACTGTATATCGCGGATGATCTTATTGTTCGAAATGGTATCGGCAAACCGTATCACCTGTTCGTATTTCCCCTGGGCATAGTAAATCTGTGCAATGAAAACAGGAACCGTGCCTGCAAATTGTTTATTGGAATACAACGGGATAAAATACTTCAACGCCGCATCGTATTTCTTGTCGGACATGGCAATGTACCCCAGATAGTAATTGGAGGCAGCGGTGTATTTGTTTTTGCTTCCTGCCAGCTGCTGAAAATAGGTTTTGGCTTTACCATACTCTTTTTGCTGAAAGTACGTATACCCCGACATGAACCGGTATTCAATAACCTGCTCGGATGAAAGCTGGGCAACATCGGTAGATGCCAGGTACTGAAGGGTCTTTTTCTGATCGTGATTGCGGAAATAATATCGGGCCTGGTAATAGGCAGCCAGCCCGTTTTTCGGATTCTCAGGGTAGCGCCCGGCAAACGTATTCAGTAGCTCCGATGCATTGCTGCGGTCGAGTTCCAGAGCACAGAGTGCCTGGTAAAATGAAGCATCGCTTTTCAGTACCACATCCTGACTGTTCTCAGCGGTTTGGGCGAAAAGGTCCATGGCCGAACCGTATTTTTCTTTCTGAAAAAGCTCCTGTGCATCATGATACGATTTCAGCGGGTCGGCATACAGCAGGGTCTTTTGTGCCTGAACGCGCAGTGATGAAAAAGCAAGTAAAAGAAAGAGAAATGATATTCGGATCTTCATGGTATAATTTCTAACGAGTGTACTCAAAAAATATTTTGTAAAGTTTAGCATTGTACACAACATACCAAAGCACCTGCGATGCGGCTTTCCTGTTGATAAAGGGCTGATTGTATATAATAGTGTGCTACCCGATGGCAGGTGGTTTTATTCGTTGTCTGGCCCAAAACGGGTTACCCCGCAAATCCCTATCAGGCGTGTAATGCTCCGAATAAATATCAAAGCCCTGTTTGTTTCGGGCAGAATTTTCATAATATTGCACGATAAAGTGGTACTTTCATGAATCAACCCTTATCGTATGTTGACCCTCAGGCCAAAGTGGCAAAAAATGTGGTGATTGAACCTTTTGTAAACATTGAGAAGAATGTTGTGATTGGCGAGGGCACCTGGATTGGTTCGCATGTAACCATTATGGAAGGGGCCCGTATCGGAAAAAACTGTAAGATATTCCCCGGTGCAGTAATTGCCGCCATCCCACAGGATCTCAAGTTTGAAGGAGAAGACTCCCTGGCCATCATCGGCGACAATACAACCATTCGCGAATGTGTGACCGTTAACCGCGGTACGGTAGATCGCCACCAAACCGTGGTGGGTAACGGTTGCCTTCTGATGGCCTATGTACATGTGGCCCACGATTGCGTGATCGGAAACAACTGTATACTGGCCAACGCTGTGCAACTGGCCGGACATGTTACGGTGGGAGACTGGGCTATTGTTGGCGGACTTTCAGCCGTGCATCAGTTTGTAAATATCGGGCAGCATGCCATGGTAAGCGGCGGTTCTTTGGTACGTATGGATGTGCCACCCTTTACCAAAGCAGCCCGTGAGCCCCTGAGCTACGAAGGGGTTAACAGCATAGGGCTACGCCGACGCGGTTTTTCCAGTGATAAAATATCCGAAATTCAGGAGATCTACCGGATCCTTTACCTGAAAAAGTTCAATACATCTACCGCTATTAAAATGATTGAGGCGGAGATGCCGGCTTCTCCGGAGCGCGATGAGATCATCAGCTTTGTGCAGGATTCCGGCCGGGGTATCATGAAGGGATACTCCTTTAAATAATAAACAAGGGGCCAAAGCCATGAGTGTTCTGAGAATTGAAGCGGTGGATATAACCAAAAAGTTCATGCGCCGTCATGTGTTCCGTAATTTTTCTTTTCAGTTTCATTCCGGAACGGCCTACGCGGTAACCGGTAGCAATGGCAGCGGGAAGAGTACTTTGCTGCAGATATTGTGCGGGTATATGCTTCCGGGCAGCGGACAAGTGGATTTTTACTGGAATGATGTAAAAGCGGATGCGGAGGATCAGTTTCGTTACTGCAGCATTGCTTCCCCTTTTATGGAACTCATCGAAGAGTTTACCGTGTCAGAATTGCTGAATTTTCAGGCCGCCGTTAAACCTTTTGTAATGAAAGATCATGCCGAGATCATACGCTATTTTCAACTTGAAAAGGAGAAAGATAAGCAGGTGCGGTATCTATCCAGTGGCAACAAGCAGCGTTTGAAACTGGCTCAGGCCTTTTGTTCCGACACCCCGGCGCTGATCCTGGATGAGCCTACCCAGAATTTGGATGAAGCCGGTGTAAACCTTTATCTGGATGCCGTGGATCGTTTTACCGCAGGAAAACTTGTCATTGTATCGAGTAACGATCCACGTGAATACCGGTTCTGCGATCCGGTAATTAATATTGAAGACTATAAATAAAGCAATGATCGCCATACAGGATTTTTTAGTGAGTGAAGATATTCTTGAGAAGAACTTCGTGTGCAATCTCGACAAATGCAAAGGAGAATGCTGCCGGGCCGGCGATACCGGAGCACCGCTCGACGAAGATGAGATTCCGGTGATGGAATCTGTATTGGAAACCGTAATGCCCTTTCTGCCCCGGGTTTCGAAAGAAAAGATACAAAAAGAAGGATTCTGGAAACGCGATGATGATTACGAACTGGTAACCAACTACCACGCTACCGGAGAATGTGTTTTTGTTTATTACGACGAACAGAAAGTGCTGAAATGTGGCATTGAGAAGGCGTATGACCTTGGCTTAATCACCTGGAAGAAACCGGTAAGCTGCCATTTGTATCCGATACGGGTGGAAAAACTCAAAAATTTTGTGGCGCTGAATTACCATAAATGGAATATCTGTAAAGCGGCTTGTAAACTGGGAGATGAACTTAAAGTGCCGATCTATAAGTTTGTAAAGGACGGGATCGTTCGCAAGTTCGGAGCGCCTTTTTATGAAGAGCTGGATGCCGTTGCAGAAGCCTGGGAAAAGGAAAAAAAGAAATCAAAAAAATAAACCCCGTTGGAGCGGGGTTTATTTTTTTATAGTTCGTCTTCGTTAAAGAAATAATCTTCCGTGGTAGGATAGTCGGGCCAA
>JBGAVF010000091.1:0-10223 GCA_044228315.1 Bacteroidia bacterium
CATCTACAGCCAGACTATGGGAGGCATAAGCCAGGGTATTAACGGGTATACCTTTGCCAATACCGCCAACCCGGCATCGTATGTTGCCAACCAGTGGGTGAACTTCGAATTCAATGCCTTTGGTAAACTGCAAACCCTGCACGATACCGCAGGACATTACGATTACAAAACATTTAATTTCAGCCGTCTTTCCCTTTCCTTTCCCCTCGGCAAAAAGAAAAATGCCGGCATGAGTTTCGGTCTGGCCCCGTATTCTTCGGCCAACTATAAGATCGGACGCGCCTACGCAGCCCCCATCCAGTTCAGCGATACCTTTTCAGGTGTGGGTGGCATCAATCAGGTATATCTGGGAGCAGCGTATAAGCTTAACAGCACCTTCTCGGTAGGAGCCAATGCACATTATTTGTTCGGCGACCTCAAAACCCGACGTGCCACCGTATTCCCCAACGATACCTTCACCAATTATTTTTATCAGAGCGAATCCATTGTTCGCGGACTTACCTTCGATATCGGCATTCAGGCCACACATCATATTCCCCGCAAGCAGCATGTGAAGATCCACCTCAAAGATTCGGCCCATTCCTACCGCACCGAACTCCGCAACGATACCCTTCGTTTTACCTGGGGTATTACCGTGAGTCCGGGCGCTACTTTGAATGTGACCCGTGATGTGTTTGCCGCCACCTTCAAGGAATTTTACAAATACAATACCTATGGCATTGTTCCCAAGGATACGGTACAATATGCCGTGGGAGAGAGCGGTAAAATTAAAATGCCCGGCAGCCTCAGTATTGGGTTTGCCCTTTCGCACCAGTGGAAAGTAACGGCTCACAGCAGCAACTTTATGGTGGGGGCCGATTTCGAAACCGCCAACTGGACCAGCTACCGCAACTTCGGCAAGGCCGATTCCCTTCAACGCACCAATACAATTCGCATAGGCGGTTACTACCTGCCCATGAAAAGCGACCGTACCGATTATTTTAATTTCATTGAATACCGGGCCGGGGTGTATTTTTCACAAACACCCATCGTGATCCGAGGCAATACCATTCAGGAATATGGCGCCACATTCGGCATGGGTCTTCCGCTGAAAGGCAAACGTAACTTCAGCAAGGTGAACATTGGTTTGGAAGCCGGTCGTCGCGGCACCCTGAAAGATAACCTCTCCACCGACACCTATATCAAACTCTCTGTGGGCATGAACCTCATCAGCGATCAGTGGTTTCAGCGTTACAAATATGACTAGGTATCTGGGCATAGTTATTTTCACGGTTTCCTTTTTTTTCATGTCCTGCAAAAATGATGAAGAGGTAAAGAAGATCGTGCAAAAGCCTTCCTATGCTACCGAAACCGGAGAGGGTATTACCCTTACCTATACCGATTCAGGCATTGTAAAGGCCCGCATAAAAGCCGCCGTGATTCAGCATTTCAGCATGGCCCGCAAACCGTATATCCTGATGCCGAAAGGTGTGGAAGGCACTTTCTACGATCGCAGCCAGAATATCAGCAGCTATGCCAGCGCCGAAGTGGGCATTTATTATGATAAAGAGAAATACCTCATCCTGAAACAGAATGTGAAGCTAATCAATGTGAAAGGGGATACCCTCAGCACCGAATACCTGGTGTGGGATGAAGTGAAAGAGAAACTATACACCGATAAGTTTGTTAAGATCACCACACCGGAGCAACTGATCTACGGAGACGGACTGGTAAGTAACCAGGATTTTACGGAATATAAGATCACGAATGTGAAAGGCGTAATTAAACTGAAAAAGCAGGAAGAATGAAAGCGTTTGTAAAATGGAGTTGGGTAGCCGTTACCCTCTTAAGCCTGGCCGATATCCTGTATGTAAGCGTGGATGAAGGTTTTGTGGAAGGCAAAGTATGGCCGTTTTTTATTACTTTGGCCGCCGGATTGTATTTTTGTTACAGGAATTTTACTCCCCTAAAAAAATCGAAAAGTGCCTGAGCCCGTCGTCATACTTATTACTCTGATCAGCACCGCTTTCTTTTCCGGTATTGAAATCGCGTTCGTTTCGGCCAATAAGCTCCGTATTGAGCTGCGCAACAAACAGGGCCATTTCACCGCCCGCATCCTGTCAGGTTTTGTAAAAGACCCATCCCGTTTCATCAGCACCACCCTGCTGGGCAATGCCATTTCCCTGGTAGTGTACGGTATTTTCATGGGACTGCTCATCGATTCCCGTATCGATGCCATGCTGCCCGAACACAATGAATTGCTGGTACTGGTGATCTCCTCTTTCATCTCCACGGCCATTGTGCTGGTCACCGCCGAGTTCCTGCCCAAGGTGCTATTCCGCATCAACCCCGACCTCATGCTGGAACTTTTCGCGGTTCCGTTCCTCATCATTTATTACCTGTTTTATCCGCTGGTAAATTTTATTGTATGGCTGAGCAAGGGCATGATTCGTACCTTCTTCAAATCCCGCATCAAAGAAAATACCCCCATCTTCAGAAAGGTCGATCTCGACCATTATGTGAGCCAGAGTGCCAATCTGGATCTGGAAGAAGATGCGGATGTAGACACTGAGATATTTAAAAACGCCCTCGACTTTGCCAATGTAAAGCTGCGCAATTGTCTGGTACCCCGAAACGAACTGGTGGCCATTGATATCAATGCGAGTATTGATGAGCTGCAAAAACTTTTCATTGAATCGGGTCATTCAAAAATACTTGTGTATCGTAACAATATAGATAATATCATCGGCTACCTGCATTTGGTGGAACTGTTCAACAACCCCAAGAGCATTTCTTCCATTCTGTTGCCCATTCACATCACCTATGAAACGGTGAGCGCCCATCAGCTGCTGAAAGAGCTGACCCGTCAGCGCAAAAGCGTGGCTCTGGTAGTGGATGAATTCGGCGGTACGGCCGGCATCGTTACCATGGAAGATATTATTGAAAACATCTTCGGCGATATTGATGATGAGCACGACGTGGAAGAACTGAGGGAACAGAAGATCACCGATTCGGAATTCATTTTCTCGGCCCGTCTGGAAATACGATACCTCAACGACACCTACGACCTCGATATTCCCGAAGGCGAATACGATACACTGGGCGGCTTCATCATATCCCATCATGAAGACATTCCGGCAGTGAATGATATCATTCATATCGAACCGTTTGAATTCCATATTCTGAGTATGCATAAAACACGCATCGATGTGGTGAAGATGAACCGTATCAAATCATAACCCCCACCGTGCAGAAATACCCCTATAATCCCGGATCCCGGGGTGATGTAAAAGCCAAGAAACACCTGGGCCAGCACTTTCTTAAGAATGAACAGATCGCGGAAGATATTGCCAGGGCTCTGGTTTGTGATCCGCCCTACAGCCGGGTGCTTGAAATTGGACCGGGCATGGGCATGCTCACCAAATACCTGCTTCAGGACCCCCGTTTTGAAACCTGGGTGGTGGAGATTGATGAAGAAAGTGTTACCTACCTGCAATCGCATTACCTGCAGCTAACTGCCCGTATGCTGGGAGAAGACATCCTGAAAATGGATTTCAAAAAATTCAGTCCTTCACCCTTCGCGGTGATCGGTAACTTCCCATACAATATCTCATCCCAGATCCTGTTCAAAGTGTATGAAGAACATCTGCTGGTTCCCGAACTTGTGGGGATGTTTCAGAAAGAAGTAGCACAACGCATTGCCTCAGCACCCGGTAACAAGGACTACGGCATATTGAGTGTGCTGCTCCAGGCCTTTTATTCTATCGAGTATTTGTTTACGGTAGGAGAGCAGGAATTCAATCCGCCGCCCAATGTAAAAAGCGGGGTCATCCGCATGCGGCATAAAGGCGTAACGGCTCTCGACTGTGATGAAGTGAAATTCAAACTGGTGGTAAAAACGGCCTTCAATCAGCGTCGTAAAACCTTACGTAATGCCTTGCAGTCTATTGCTTCGCATAAGGAATTGCTGCAGGAAGAGATCTTTACCAAACGGGCCGAGCAGTTATCGTCGGACGATTTTATCGGGATCACCAACCATCTGTTTCCAAGAAGTTCCTGAAGAAAAATTAATTTGTGAGGCCCCGTTTCTCCGCGATGTTATAGGTATTGCGTTCCCCGCCGGTGCGCGAAACCAGTTCGCCCAGGAAGCCGGCAATGAACAGGATCACACCAATGATCAGCATGGTAAGGGCAATATAGAAGGAAGGCTTTTGCACAATGTCGCGTGCATAGATGTTATTGTAATCGATGCATACTTTTTCGATGATGAGCCAGGTGGTGCAGATGAAGCCCAGCAGGAAAGAGAGGGTTCCCAGCACCCCGAAGAAATGCATGGGCCGGCGACCGAACTTGCCCATGAAGAAGATGGTCATGAGGTCGAGGAAGCCGTTGATGAAACGTTCCAGCCCGAATTTGGTGGTGCCGTATTTACGGGCCCGGTGTTCCACCACCTGTTCGCCGATCTTTTTAAATCCCGCCCATTTGGCGATCACCGGAATATAACGGTGCATTTCGCCGTATACTTCTATTGATTTTACCACATCCTTACGGTAGGCTTTCAGCCCGCAGTTGAAATCGTGCAGATAAATGCCGCTCATGCGCCGTGTGGCGTAATTAAAAAGTTTGGTGGGAATGGTCTTGGTAATAGGGTCGTAGCGTTTCTGTTTCCATCCGCTCACGAGGTCAAATCCATCAGCGGTGATCTTACGGTACAGTTCCGGGATCTCATCGGGGCTATCCTGCAGGTCGGCATCCATGGTGATCACCACATCGCCCTGAGCGGCGGCAAAAGCCACATTGAGGGCGGCCGATTTGCCGTAGTTGCGCCGGAAGCGAATGCCTTTTACATGGGCGTCGGCATCGGCCAGGGTGTTGATCACATCCCAGCTTCCGTCGTTGCTCCCGTCATCCACAAATACAATTTCGTACGAGAAGCTATGTGCATGCATCACCTTCACCAGCCACTGATGCAGTTCGGGCAATGACTCGGCTTCGTTGTAAAGCGGTATAACTACGGATATATTCAAGGCAGGATCAGATTACTTCGTTGGGGTTTGCTTTTTTCACCAGTGCCGAGATCAGTAACGAAAAAAAGAAGCAGGATACCACGCCGGTGATGAGGGCCATGATGGCCAGCATGGGCGGGTTCATAAAGAAATTCGCGATCTTCTTTCCCATGGCCATCTGATCCGGGGTCATATCGGGGTTTTGCTGCAGGGCTTTTTCCATGGCAAGGTCCATAACACGGTCAAAATAATCGGCCGGTACCATCCAGGTATACACCACCAGTAACAGAATGGCGGCGATAATACCGTAGAATAGTCCGGTGAGTGCTCCGAAGCCCAGGCCCCGGCTATAGGTCATGTATCCGCCCAGATCTTTGTCGCGGTGTTGCTGCATGCCTACCACCAGTAAAAAGATCATGATGGCGTACATGCCATAGGCCATTACTTTGGCGGCCGGCGATTCGGCATTCTCGGGCTGAAAGTTGCCCAGAAAATAGCTAATCACGGTGATCACACAATAGATGCCGCCCATAATAAGGCCCCATTTCATGGCGGGTTTTACGGGCGAAGCAATGGTTTCTTCCATAGGGTTGGGTTAGTTGATGGTGGTAAATCCGTTCAATGCCGCATACGCTGCCAGCTGGTAATGATCGAAGCCGGACAGGTTTACTTTGGTGTGGTGTTCCACGCCGTAAAAATAAAGCATAATCGGCAAAAACAATTCCTTCATTTCCGAGTCGGCCGGCAGGGCCGTGGCGATGGCTGCAATCGTGGCCTCATCGGTTTCAATGGCTTCCTGGTTTTTTATAATGTCTTCATAAATGCGGTGCTCATCCTGAAAGTCGTCTTCATGCACCAGCAGGAAATCTTCCAGAAAGGTGGAGAGTACCGGAGGCAGGTCATCGTCTTTACATTCCTGCAAAAACAAGAACATGTTGAGCAGCTCCGAGCCCCGGTCCAGGGTGCTGTTCTCTATATTGGTCCATTCTTCGCTGTCGAAAAACACCTCTTTGTCGGGACTTTCGGCAATGGCATTCATAATGAGCAGGTCAACCAGGATCTCACTGATGTTTTTGATCTTATAATGCTCTACGGTATCGTCGAGTTTTTTCAGTTTTACTTCGAACGCATCACCGGAAGAGAAGATATTCATCACTTCAGCCCGCACATTCAACTGTCGGTCTCCGGCAAAAATGCTTTCCAGTGCGTTTCGGATGGGTTTGTGCATTTGCTATTGTATTTTTGAGCGGGCAAACCTAACAATTCATTTTTAATAATCCATAGTTAAATTCACCGGATGGCGAACGGCAAACGATTTATCACACACAACCCGGCACTCCCGTTTATTCACAGCACCTGGAACGGGAACCCGCTCGACGACAAAGGGCTGTACTGCAACCTCAACGGACCTTCCGAACGGGGACTGCGTGAAGTATTGCAATGGCAACTGGGACCAAAACCCCAGAAGGCGGAGAAGAAGGCCGACACCTATATTCATACCCACCAAATCAACGCCGCGTTTCCCCGGCATTCGCACGATGGCATGGCTTGGCTCGGGCATGCCACCTTTCTTATTCAACTCAACGGGGTGCGCATGATCACCGACCCGGTATTCTGGGGCATGCCCGGCATACGCCGCATTGTGCCGTTTCCGTATGCTCCCGAATCCATCCGTGGTGTGGATTATATTCTTCTCTCGCACAACCACCGCGACCATGCCGATAAGAAAAGCATGCAACTGCTCTGTGCCAACAACCCCCAGGCTGTAATTCTCACCGGCTTGCAGGAAGGGGAATTGCTGCGCCGATGGAACATACGCAATACCATCATCGAAGCCGGATGGTACCAGCAATATCCATTGAAGAACATCGATATCGCCTACCTGCCGGCACGTCACTGGAACCGTCGCTTCCTGTGGGATCTGAACGAGATGCTCTGGGGCAGCTTCCTCATTCAGGGAAAAAATAAAACCATCTACTTCGGTGCCGACAGCGGATACGACGATCACTTTTCCGACATAGGCCGTCGTTTCGGGAAAATTGATACCAGCATACTCGGATGCGGAGCCTACAAGCCCGAGTGGTTCATGAGCATCAGCCACAAAAGTCCTTCCGAAGCCGTTCAGGCCTTTCACGATACCGGCGCCTCCGCCTTCGTTCCCATGCACATCGGCACCTTCGACCTGTCCGATGAACCCATCAGCGAACCGTTCCAATTGCTGAAACAGTTTCGGGATGAAGGCAAACTGAACGGGGAACTTCAACTCATGGATATCGGAGAATTTCAACCCATGTAGTATTCCATTTCCGCATTCACCGGAAAACAATTATTTTCACCACCTACCTCATCCCATGAAAATACAGATCCCTCTTTTTCTGCTGTTATGCATCACGTTTTCTGCCATCGCCCAGAATCCCAAACCGGCACCGCCCCAGCAGGGAACCGTGGTGATACGAAACGCCACCTTGCATATTGGTAACGGCACCGTAATTGAAAAAGGAGTGCTGGTGATGGAGAACGGAAAAATAACCTACGCCGGGAATGAAGAGAAAAAACCGGAAGGGGCCCGTGTGATCGATGCGGCCGGCAAGCAGGTGTACCCCGGCTTCATAGCCGCCAATAATTACATGGGTTTATCGGAGATCGAACTGGTACGCTCCACCCTCGACTACAGCGAGGTGGGCGACATAAACCCGAATATACGCAGCCTCATCGCCTACAATACCGATTCAAGAATTATCCCTACCGTGCGTGTGAACGGGGTGCTGCTGTCGCAATGCACGCCACAGGGAGGTATTGTGAGTGGCACCAGCAGTGTGGTACAACTCGATGCCTGGAACTGGGAAGATGCTGCCTATGCAGCCGACAACGGCATTCATATACATTACCCCGATTATTATCCCGGCACCGGAACACCGGAGCAACTGAAACAACAGGCCGATAACTATGCCCGCCAGTTTCAGCTCATCGATAAACTCATGACCGATGCCAAAGCCTATGATGCAGAAACATCGCATACCCCTATGAATCTGAAACTGGAAAGCATGCGGGGGCTGTTCCACAAAACCAAAACCTTATATGTGCATGTGGATTACATCAAAGGTATTTTGCATGCCCTGGATTATTTTAAAAAGTACAATATGAAAATGGTGCTGGTGGGCGGCACCGATAGTTATCAGGCCGCCACCCAACTGCACGATGCCGGCGTGGCCGTAATCCTTCATAACACGCATCGCCTGCCTTCCCATGCGCAGGATGCACCCGATCTGCCGTACCGTGTCCCTTCTATTTTAAAACAGGCCGGTGTTCTGTTTTGCATTTGTACCGAAGGCACCTGGCAGATCCGCAACCTGCCGTTCATGGCCGGCACCGCCGCCGCTTACGGACTCACCAAAGAAGAAGCCCTGCAAAGCATTACCCGGGATGCGGCGGTGATTCTGGGTATCGGTGATCGCACAGGAACCCTGGAAGCCGGAAAGGATGCCAACCTGTTCATCAGCGAAGGAGACGCCCTCGACATGCAAGGCAATAAACTGCTCTATGCATTTATTCAGGGACGTGAAATAAGTCTCGATAACTCGCAAAAACAACTGTACAACAAGTACAGCGAGAAATACAATATCAAGCACGAATAGTTTCGCCATCATACATTGGCGAGGCGCGATCCTCTTTCTTTTAAGTTCTCTAAAAACGGCGCAGGCTGTGGGTTTACGCTTGTGAGCGGCAATGGCATGATGTACATAATTACCGGAATTTTGTAAAACAAAACAGGGGCCGGAGCCCCTGTAATGAATAAAAACTTATGAAAAAAACAGTATCTTATCTTGCGATAAGACAGTACAAAGATAGAGAAACATTTTTCATACCTCCAAATAAAAAAATCAAATTTTTCAGTCCGGAAGTACGCTTCGGGCACTCGCTTTCCGGTCGATTTTTCCGGAGGTGGTAAATGCAAGGGAAACTCCGAAAAAGAGCTTCTTGGGTACCTCGGCCCCGCTTACCCGGGTGCGGTACAGGGCCAGAAAATCCGCCTGATCCGTTTCGGTCCAGGCATCGCCTTCCATCAGCATCACCAGCTGTTCTCCCCATTTGGCATCGGGCAGGGAGGCGGCACAAAAGCGTACCGGTTTTTTCCCGGTGAAATCCATAAGTTCCGCCCATAAGGCTTCGGTTTTTTCGGGTAAAATTTTAATACCCCCGCTGTTGATGATGGTATCGGCCCGTCCGGTGATACGGAAGGTATCCGCACCGCACATTTCTATCAGGTCGTTGGTTTCCAGCGCCTCGTGAAAGGGTGTATGTATCACGGCACATCCTTCGGCATTGCGGGTAACAGTAACCTCCGGCATCGGCGTAAAATAGTCGGCCCTATGCGGGGTATTCAGTTTGCGAAGGGCAATATGCGAGGCAGTTTCCGTCATGCCATAAGTAGCATAAACCGAAGTATGGCATGCCTGCAGTGCTGCTTCCAGTTCGGCCGGTACGGAGGCCCCGCCAATGAGCAGGGTTTCGATACGATCGAGTGCGGAAAGGTTTCCCTGTTGTTGCAACTCCTGCACCTGAGCCGGCACAAAGGAGGAGAGATGGAAATGCGGACTTACTGCTTGCGATAAGGGATCGAGGCTGGGTTCCACCACTTCCAGGCTCATGCCTACATGCAGGGCCCGCAACAGCAACATCAAGCCTCCGGCTTTGGAAACATGGATGCCATGCAGCACATGCATGCGGGGCCTGAGCCCGAGGGCCGAAGCGGTATTGCCTATGCTCCATGTCATAAGCGCCCGGGAAAGGACAATGGGTTTGGGGGCTCCGGTGCTGCCCGAGGTGGTAATGCTGAACGGCTCGCTGGTGTGCATCCATTGCATGCAAAGCCGCAATACCTCCCGCGAATAGTCGCTCCAGTGCGCACGGGTAAGGGCCATGGGTATCTCCGCGAACGGAACCTTTTCGTGTTGCAGCATCAGGAAGGACATGGTTCAAAAGTACTGAAAAACACATTCAGCGCAGAGGGAGTAATAGTCTCATCAGCAAATGGTTTGTTTCTGAATCAATAGAATCATTACAGCAAACACACGTATTATTTCAGTAACATTTAAATTGTAAAGTCTTTTACAAGCATGCGTTTAAAATGAATATATATCAGACCACGACTCCCGATTCTTTAGCAGCATCGGGTGCGGGTTTCTTGCCGATTAATAGCTATTTTTGCGCCCCTTTTTAAATTTCGCTGAAAAACGT
>JBGAVF010000092.1:0-10028 GCA_044228315.1 Bacteroidia bacterium
GACCCGCAGAAATTCATCTTCCTCATTCACATCCATGATACGCAGCTGGATCAGCTCACTCACGCGTAGTCCGCAACTGAATAAGGTTTCAATAATGGCCCGGTTGCGATGGGCCATGGACTTCGACATATCGATGGCGTTCAGCATGCGATCGATCTCCTCCGGGCTTAGTACATCGGGGAGCTTGCGGGCCAGCCGGGGTGCCTCGAGCAACAGGGCCGGGTTGGCATCCACAATACGTTCCTGCTCGAGGTATTCGTAAAATGCCTTGATACCGGATATGATACGGGCCTGGGTAAACGCACTCAGCCCCAACTCATGGATCCAGCCCACAAAGCCACGGAGTTCCTTCAAACGAACCTCCTGCGGAGCATACGGCATCTTAAAATAATCCAGGTATTGGGTCAGTTTCTCTACATCGTGAAGGTAGGCTTCAATACTGTTTTTCGAGAGGCCCTTCTCCAGTTGCAGATATGTTTTAAATCCTTTCTTTAGAACAGGCCAGCTCATTTTTTCAGATGTTTCTTTTTTAGGTAGATTTGTGCAAATTTAGTCAATGAAACTCAGCATCATCAATGGCCCGAATTTAAATCTGTTGGGACAACGGGAACCGGAGATTTACGGCAATACCTCGTTCGAAATGTTTCTGGAAAGCCTGAAGAAACAATACCCGCATGTCTCCTTCGGATATTTCCAAAGCAATGTGGAAGGAGATCTTATCAATGAATTGCAGAAGCAGTCCATGCTGGTCGAGGGAATCATTCTGAATGCCGGAGGGTACACACATACCTCAGTTTCGATAGCCGATGCCATTGGTTCCATTAAAACTCCGGTGGTGGAAGTACATATCAGCAACCTGCTGAAACGGGAAGAATTCAGGCACACTTCTCTTATGGCGCCACAGTGCAAGGGCAGTATTTTCGGGTTCGGACTGGAAGGATATGCCCTTGCGGTCGACTATTTTCTGAAACACGCATGATCCGGATCTCAGCGGTTATCATAACCTATAACGAGGAAAAAAATATTGCCCGCTGCCTGCAAAGCCTGCAAGGGGTAGCCGATGAGATCATTGTGATCGATTCCTTTTCCACCGACGCTACCTTAAAGGCATGCGAGCCTTTTCATCCGATTCTTCATCAACGTGTATTCGATTCATTCTCGGCGCAAAAAAATGCAGGCAATGCGCTGGCTACCGGTGATTATATTTTATCGCTCGATGCCGACGAGGCGCTGAGTGAAGACCTGCGTAATGCCCTGCTTGAATTTAAAAAGGAGCCCGATGCCGATATCCTGGAAGTGAACCGGGTTACCAATTATTGCGGGCACTGGGTGCGTTTCTGCGGCTGGTATCCCGATGCAAAGATCCGGTGCTGGAAAAAGGAAATGGCCTGGTGGGACGATTCTATGGTGCATGAGGACCTGCATCTTGCCGAAGGGGCTACCCAACGTCGCATTAAAAAAGACATTCTGCATTACAGCTATTACTCGGTACGTGAACATCTGGAACGTACCAAACGATATGCGCGGCTCGGTGCCCGGGAACTGTTCGCATCAGGCAAGCGCATCTCACTGTTCATGATCCTGATAAAGACCCTGAGCAAGTTCATCCGCAATTATATCATTCTGCTGGGTTTCCTCGATGGGTATTACGGTTTCATCATTTGCCGTATGGCAGCCTACGAAACCTATCTGAAATATGCTCTGCTGCGAAGGTTACATCAGGGCCAGGAAATTTAAACGCCCTATAAAAAAGAAACCCGGAGCTTCAGGCCCCGGGTTTCTTTTAAATCCTACCAATCATCTTCATCCACCTGAACCGGATCTTTCAGTTTCTTCTTCAGGTCTACAATAAACTTCTTTATTTCTTCATCGGCACTTTTCAGCACCAGGTCGGTGTTTTTTACATTGCTTTTGGTTTCCTGGTAATATTCAAGATACACCGGTTTCGGATTCGGATCCAGAGAGTTCGGAGGCAATATATGTGTGATATTGTCGATGCGATAACGGTATCGACCGGCTTTAATATCGAGTGTAAATGTAAATTCAATATTTCCGGCAGGATATTTTGCATAGGCGGTAGGTTTGGTGTACACCGGCAGGCGCAGTCGTGCCTGAATTTTTTCATCCTTCTTATTCACCGGGATCATCTTACCATACACGCCGAAACGTTTCTTCATGTATTTCAGGCAACGGATGTAAATAGAATCCTCTTGCGACTCGTCCTGTTCAACCACTTCTTTGTAGGTGATTAGAGTGGTGATGGTATCCATGGCAAGTTTCACCCGAACGTAGGGTTTGGCAGCCGGGGTATTTTCATTCCCCTGTGCGCTGTCGGCACCACCCGATGAGAAGCCTACATTGGTATCGGGAGGAGTAGCTCCTGTGTTGTACGCTTCCTGAGCAAAACTGCCGAATGAGGCAATAAGGCCGATTACGAAAAGAATCTTTTTGATCATTCTTGAAAATAGGTTATATAAACAATTTAATGCCTTACAAATAAAACACCAATAAATTAAATATGCTAGTTAAGGGATGCAAATTTACAATTTCTGTGCATAAGTTTAACACATTAACATGTTGATATGGGCAGTAATGTATACAAACATCCTGCGTACTCAATTTGTAATTTAAAATTATACCCGAACATCCTGGAAAATAGAACAATATTCTACATTCAGCCTGCATTTCTGGCATACCGGCTGTCAGGGAAGTATGCCAAATGGTTCTGTAAAAAAAGGCAGGAATTCATACGCTTTTGCTGAAACTGAAAGTTTTATCCCATCCATAAAATCGTTAAAATAGTGAACCGTGCCGGATGATTTGTAAACCCATGTCCGGATCGTACGATGCGTAAATTATCCGGGAATGGATTTGCATGCCGTAAATACCGTTTCACTCCATTACTTTTGTCCCATAATCTATCGGCTGAATCACCACTGCAATGCGATCAATTTATATTTTCATCCTCGTAAGTTCTGTCCTATTTTATCATTGCAATTCAACCGCTGAAAAACCCAAAAGTACAACTATGCCAACACACGACACACATTCATTTGCACGCCCCGATGAGGCCGTAATTACCCATATTCATTTAAACCTGAATGTAGATTTTCCGAAGAAGGAATTGCAGGGATTTGCCCGCCTTTCCATTAAAAACATTACCGGCACCCATGAGCTCATTCTCGATACCCGTGAACTGAACATTGAACGGGTTACTCTCGGCGCAGATGAAAAAGAAACTCCCTTTTCACTCGACAATCCGGTGCAGTATCTGGGACAGGCCCTTCATATAACCATTGAAAAAAATACCACACAGGTAACTGTTTACTATAAAACATCACCTTCGGCTGCCGCCCTCATGTGGCTCACCCCCGAGCAAACAGCCGGCAAGCAGTACCCGTTCCTGTTCTCGCAATCGCAGGCCATTCTTGCCCGCACCTGGGTGCCCTGCCAGGACGGACCGGGCGTGAAGTTTACCTATAGTGCCGATATCACTTGTCCGCCCCACCTCATGGCCCTGATGAGTGCCGAAAACGATACGCTCCTGCATAAAGACGGTGTGTATCATTTCAATATGCCACAACCGGTATCGTCATATCTCATGGCACTTACTGTGGGTGATATCCGTTTTCATGCGCTGGGTAAAAACACCGGCGTCTATACCGAACCGGTGATGCTGGAACGTTGTGTTTACGAGTTTGAAGACATGCAGAAAATGGTGGACTCCGCCAGTGCCCTGTACGGAGAATATGCTTGGGGACGCTATGATATTATTGTATTGCCTCCTTCCTTTCCATTCGGTGGAATGGAAAATCCGCGGCTTACTTTCGCCACACCTACCATCATAGCCGGCGACCGGAGTCTGGTAGCCCTGGTGGCCCATGAGCTGGCCCACAGCTGGAGCGGTAACCTGGTAACCAATGCCACCTGGAACGATTTCTGGCTGAATGAAGGGTTCACCATGTATTTCGAGAACCGTATCATGGAGAAATTATACGGCCGTGAATATGCCGAGATGCTCGATGAACTTGGATTCAATGAATTGAAGGAAACGATAAAAGAATTCGGCGACAGCAGCCCCGACACCCACTTGTTCCTGAATCTGAAAGACCGGGATCCGGATGATGGCATGAATGATATTGCCTATATTAAAGGGCAGTTTTTCCTGAAAACCATTGAAGGCGTTGTTGGTCGTGAAAAGATGGATGTGTTTCTGAAAGAATATTTCACCACGCATGCCTTTCAGAGCATGACCACCGAAAAGTTCATCGCCTATCTGAACGAACATCTGATAAAAGGTGATAAAGCCGTTGCCGATAAAATACAGTATGAGAAATGGATCTATGGCCCTGGTATACCGGCCAATTCCTTTACGGTAACCAGTACACGACTGGCAAAAGCGGCATCTCAGGCAAACGCATTTGCCAACGGTACCGCACCCAAAGATCTTGACACCAAAGACTGGAGCACGCACGAGTGGTTGCATTTCCTGCGCAACCTGCCGGAAACACTTACCAAAGAACAATGCGCACTGCTTGATGCAAAGTTCCATTTTACAAAAAGCGGAAACTGCGAAATACTTTGCGACTGGTTCCAGCATACCATCGCCAGCGATTACCTGCCTTCCGAAGCAGCACTGGAAGTTTTCCTGATGAATGTAGGACGACGCAAGTTTATAATGCCATTGTATAAAGCACTGGTAAAAACCCCGGAAGGTAAAAAGTTTGCTCAGCGTGTGTATTCACATGCCCGTGAAAGCTACCACAGTGTAGCACAGGAAAGCATTGAGGCTTTATTAAAATAGTTGTTATCCATACCATGCAGCTGGCTGATACCATAAAAAAACGGGCTTCGGAGTTATTTCCGGAAGTAGTAAAACTCCGTCGTCATATTCACAGCCATCCGGAACTCTCGTTTCAGGAAGCCAATACGTCGGCGCTGGTTGAGAAAGAACTTTCTTCTATCGGCATCCCTTACACCAAAGGCATTGGCGGGTACGGTGTGGTCGGGATCATTGAAGGGAAAAATCCTTCTTCCAGGATTCGGGCACTGCGCGCCGATATGGATGCCCTGCCCATTGAGGAAACCAACGATGTACCCTACAAATCGCAGGTAGCCGGTGTTATGCATGCCTGCGGACACGATGTGCACACCGCCTGCCTTTTGGGAGCGTCACGCATTCTTTTTGAATTACGCGATCAATTGGAAGGCACCGTAAAACTGGTTTTTCAGCCGGCGGAAGAGAAGCTTCCCGGGGGAGCCAGTTTAATGATTCAGGAAGGGGTGCTGAAGAATCCGGATGTTTCGTATATGACCGGACAGCATGTGATGCCCCAGATCCCCGCAGGAAAAGTGGGTTTCCGGTCAGGTCTGTACATGGCCAGTACCGATGAAATTTATATCACAGTAAAAGGTAAAGGCGGACACGGTGCCATGCCACACCTGAATATTGATCCCGTGCTGATCACCGCGCACATGATCGTAGCCTTACAGCAGATCGTAAGCCGGGCCGCCAGCCCTATTATGCCCAGCGTGCTGAGTTTCGGGAAAGTGATTGCCAATGGGGCCACCAATGTAATTCCGGATTCTGTTTATATTGAAGGCACCTTCCGCACCCTGGATGAAAAATGGCGGGCAGAAGCCCATGTTCGTATGAAGAAATTGGGAGAGGAACTCGTGCATTCCATGGGAGGAAGCTGCGATTTTGAGATACGGAAAGGATATCCGTTTCTGCATAATGATGAATCCCTCACAGAGGCCCATAAAAAACGGGCCCGGGAATATCTTGGAGAAGAGAATGTGGTGGATCTGGATATCTGGATGGCCGCAGAAGACTTTGCCTACTACTCACAGGAAGTACCTTCCTGTTTCTACCGCCTGGGCACACGCAATGAAGCAAGGGGCATCGTATCATCGGTGCATACCCCAACCTTCGATATTGAAGAAGAAGCCCTGAAAACCGGCGTGGGACTGCTTGCCTTTCTGGGCATGCATTAAATTCAGTGCCCCCGTATTCGCAGGAACCAAGCGTTCCGAAATCTCTTTATATTCCTTCCTGATGAATGCATTCAAGAATGGATGCATGAATGGCTTCACGCGATCTCATGGTCTGGTCTTCCGAATAACAGGTGATCCGTTTCATTTGAGGATCCGTGGTGAGCAGGTTTTCATACTCTGCTTTCACGGCCCGTTGCAGCGTGAAGTCCTTCTCGTGAATGTCTTCCCCCCCGTTCAGATAATTGCGGTGTGCCTCTTCCAGCCTGCGTGTCAACGCTTTTTCGGTGAACGAGAAAGGTACATCCAGGTACATGGAAAAATCGGGGCGGGGTATTTTGAAATACGCGTATTCCAGATGCAGGATCCAGTTACGCAAGGTATTCTTCTCTTCCGTTGTTTTCAGCTTCGCACATTGAAAGGCCAGGTTTGAATTCACATACCGGTCTACGATCACCACAATACCCTGCTCCATCCATTCACGGATCTGTGGGGCAAAATCGTTCCGGTCTTCGGCAAACATCAGCGACACCAGTTTTGGGTGTACTTCAGCGGCACTGCCGAATTCCCCCCGGAGAAACGAAGAGATCATTTCACCGAAAAACCCTTCGTGAAGCCTTGGAAAATGCACAAAACGGGTGTCAATTCCTTCCGCATGAAAGTGATGCGTAAGGAGGTCGATCTGTGTGGATTTTCCTGACCCGTCGAGACCTTCAATGGCTATAAACTTATTTTTTCTCATAGGATGCGGCACAAAAGTAAATTTTTACCCCGAAACCCATAAAGTATATTCCGGTGAAATAAAACATCCTAATCAGCATCATGATTTTACTTCCCGAACAGGTGTACCTTTGAAGTGCGGATGCGTATCGTTTTTTCCGAGTAGGAACAGGTATAGTGCATCTGCGGTTCGCAGTTGTTGCGATGTATTGAAAGCTGCTTCTGCAATGTTCAATTAAATAAACCCCTTGGATCATGAAAAAGTTAGAAAACAAAGTTTCCATTATAACCGGAGCCGGTTCAGGAATGGGAAAAGCTATGGCCATGTTGTTTGCCGCTGAAGGCAGTAAGGTGGTGGCCGCCGATATCAGTCAGCCCCGGCTTGATGCGCTGGCGAAGGAAATCACTGATGCAGGTGGAATCATTACGACCGTAATCGCGAATGTGGCGAAGGAAGAGGATATTGAGAACATGATAAAAACCGCCACATCGAATTTCGGCACCCTTGATATACTGGTAAACAATGCCGGCGTGATGGATAATTTCAGTCCGGTAGGTGAAGTGGATGATGCCCTATGGGAAAAGGTGATGAAAATAAATGTAGAAGGTCCGTTCAAAGCCATGCGATCGGCGGTGAAGATATTTCTTGAAAAGAAAGCCGGTGTAATTATTAATATCTGCTCGGTAGGCGGATTGAAAGGCGGAGTAGCCGGTGCGGCATATACCACCAGTAAACACGCGTTGGTAGGACTTACAAAAAACACCGGTTATATGTATTCAAAGTCGGGTATCCGATGCAACGGAATTGCTCCCGGTGCTGTGAATACGAATATTGGTGAAACCATTGATATGACCAAAATTACCCCATTGGTGAACGACCGCATTATGAGTGGGATGGCCCTGAATCCACGAACCGGTGACCCTTCGGAAATTGCGAAAGCGGCATTGTTCCTTGCCAGTGATGAGGCCAGCTATATAAATGGTACTATCTTGGTTGTAGATGGGGGCTGGAGTGCTTCCTGATCAGTTGAATCAACACGTAACGAACCCTATGAAACCTGAGATCTTTTTTACGGAACAACAACATTTCCGTCAGCTCTGGCTTTGGATCCTTTTGCTGGGGCTCAACGGATGTATTGTGTTTGTGTTGGTGCAGCAGTTATATTTTGACGTGCCCTTCGGTGATAACCCCATGAGTAATGCAGGACTTATCATCACCGCCTGTTTGATACTCGGTCTGAATGCCTTGTTCATCACAATGCGCCTCGACACACAGATACAGGCCGACGGAGTGTATTATCGTTTCTTCCCGTTTCAAAGGAAATTCCGTTTTATTTCATGGGATCGTATCAACAGTGCACAAGTACGCACCTACCATCCTATAGGTGACTACGGAGGCTGGGGTATGCGAATCGGATTGTTTGGTAAGGGACAGGCCTTTAATGTGACAGGGAACAAAGGCCTGCAACTGGTGTACGATCAAAAGATCCGGTTTCTGCTGGGTACACAAAAGCCGGATGAAATACAAAAGGTGTTACAGGCCCTCGGACGAAGTGAATAATTCATTCTGGTCAGGGTGTCGTGTTTTCATCAGAAGAGAACGATTTTTTTACTAGAATTTCATTGAGTTGCATATCGTGGGGCTCAAGAGGTACCTTTTCAATTTGTTGCTGCGGATAGAAAATGCCAATGGTAGCCGCTGACGGCTGGCTGATGATGAAATTATCGTAATATCCTCCACCGTATCCTACGCGGTAACGTGCTGAATCGTATGCCAGTCCGGGGACGATGATCAGATCAAAGGGACCTTCGTAAACGTGCGCTTCTGACGGATGTTGTGTGCCCATAATGCCGGTTTCCAGTGCGTCCATGGATCTCAGTATCCTGTTTTCCAGTTTTCGTTTCGGAAGGGTTTTCGGACATACCACAGTACACTCCATCTCCAGCAAAACATGAAGCAACGGACGGATATCAATTTCGGCGCCCAGGGGTATATAGGAATGAATTACTTTATATCCCCGGTTCCGGATGATCCTTTCCAGTGCTTCGCAGATCCAACGGTCGTAAGCCGATTTTGCAGTGGCGTCCAATGAACCGCGTTCACGCAGCATTCGCTTCCGTATCTCTTTCTTGTGCTCAATAATCGTCATGGCATTTACCTGAAACCACAAAGTTATTGTATTTACACAGATCATCTGAATTGTCTGTAATAATATCCAATTCATTGCGCATTGATTGGATGCGGTTGCATGTTCACAATGTTTCCTTCAACCTTTGAACCTGGCGATAATTTTCAATTACATTTCCAAAACCATACTTTTGTTTTACCTCCAATTCGCAACACGTCATTATGCCCATTAGCAACGAAAGCAGAAATCTGATCTATCAGAAACTTATAAAACATCTTGCATCGCTTTCTCCTCCAATGGTGATGAAAAAAGATGATGCGGCCATGCAATGCGAAGTAACAGGAAATACCCCGGTACCTTACGGATACGATAAGAAAATTATTCCGGGGATGTATTTTGCTTCGGTGGCTCAACGCAAAGACAGTGTGGCGTTCTATTTCTTCCCGGCTTATATGAACAAAGAATTTGCCACCCTGGCACCTGCGCTGTTCAAATGCCTGAAAGGTAAAACCTGCTTTCATTTCAAAAAACCGGAAGATCTTGATGAAAAGGAATTGATGGTTCTTTTAAAAAAGGGACTTCAGGCCTGGGAAAAAGCAGGCTATGTGGTTACCTGATTGATGCATCAAATTCAATTGCCCCGTACAAATACAAAGCACTATGAAATTACACGTAATCCTTTCGGCTCAACCGGAATGACCAGGAAGAGCACACTTCTGGAATGCTTTGAAAAGAATGACGTAACACCGGTACCGGTGATCAACCGGATCGGACAGAAATAGCACCTCAAAATGCTTCGGCAACCCCGGCGGATCTCATGTTCCGGATGCCACGGCTTTGACAAGATCGGCATGAATTTCCCTGTTTGTTCCCCCAAAGGAACACAGTCACCATGTACGGGATGACAAACTTTTTACAATTTTTTTACTCCCAATGGAACGAAGAGCCTGCTGAAAATCGCTCCCAATAAGGATTTACGAACGTCTCAAAGAGCAGGCACCAGCGTATTAAGTTTTTTTTAATGTGTGGTATCATTGCCGCCTTCTTCAATGCTGCATTCTTTCCTTTCTGTCCGGTAAGCTGTTCTATGGTTTTCACCGGATTACCCGATAAGAAGTGATAAAAGCCGGAGCGTGTTTTACCGGTAACCGGCTGAAGATGTTAATTTAAACGACCAAAATCTAC
>JBGAVF010000093.1:0-10025 GCA_044228315.1 Bacteroidia bacterium
CATACCTTCTACATAATGGCTGAACGACTGCGAAGCAACCTTGGTGACCTCAACCGTTTTGATCTTCTTCTCCGCTTTGGCGGCTGTGTCCATTGTTTCAATATCCTTACGCAGTTTGGTTACCTTATCGTTAATGTCGGCCTGTTGTTTCAGCAGGGTCTCAAGCTCTTTCTTTTTGGCCGAAAGGTCGGTGCTCTCTTGTTTGCATGAAGCCATGAAGATGGCGGCTACCGCAATAAATAAAACTTTTTTATACATTTTGATGATTATTAATTGTTGGTTCTTAATGTGATTATTTTTTGATGTGTTCATTTTCCTAAGGCTGTTTTTAATTCAAATACCGCATTGATCAAATTATACTGTGCCAGGGTGTTTTGAATTTTAGCATTCTGCAGATCGCTTTCCGCCGTGGTCAGTTCAAAGCTGCTGCCCACCCCTTCTTTGTATTTCAGGGCTGTAGTATTGTAAATGGTTTCGGCCAGTGCCAGCGATTGCTTGCTCAGTTCAAACTGACGTTGAGCATTCTGCAGTCCGGTTTGTGCATTGATGTAAGCCATGGCCAATGCATTCTGAATCATGGCCCGGTTATTCTCATACTGGCTGAGGGAATATTTTGCCTGTTTAATTTTTGAGTCCTTGCTGAACCCGTCGAATACCGGAACGTTCAACTGCAATCCCACAATAACGGTTTGATAGTATTTCGGAAAGTCAAGCGTTTTGTTCTGACCTGTGTATTGAAAAGTACCAAAACCGGCCAGCGTAGGATAGTAGGCCATTTTATTGGCTTTTACATTCATGCGTTGCAGTTCAATGCCTTTGCTGATGAGTTTGTATTCCATTTTATTGTTTACATCGAACTGGGTTTTTTCATACACATTCACGGCAAACTTTTTATTCAGCTCATCGAGGGTAGAGGTAAGCTGTATGGGTTTGTTCACATCGTACCCCATTTGCAGGTTCAACAGCGACATCAGCACTTTTATGGTAGCCTCCAGTTGCTCGGTTTGTTGAATTATGGTACTTTGTGAAAGGCGCAGACGGTCCACATCCAGTTTTTCATTCAGTCCCTGCTTGTTAATCTCGATGAGGTCGCTCAGGGTTTTGTCGATACGCTTCTTGCTCTCGGTAAGAATTTCTTTGGTTTGCATGGTGGAAAGTACTGTGAGATATGCTTTGGTAACATCGCGCTCCACATCCGTTTTCGATTTTTCCATCTGGGCTTTCACCAGTTCGGCATATTGCTTGGAAGCCTGTACCCCCAGAAAATAGCTGCCGTTGAAGAGGAGTTGTGAAGCAGAAACGGAGGCGCTGGCATTGAATTTTGGTACGAAAGAGACTTCAATGGTCTTGCCCGGACGCCCGAAAAATTCACCCGGAATAAGCGATATGGGTGATTTGATATAGTCGTTAAGGCTACCGGCTGCATTGATCTGAGGCAATCCAACGCTCATTATTTCACGCACCCGCTGCTCTGCGATCTTCACATCAATTGCCGAGTTCTTCAGCGTGTTGTTGTATTTCAATCCCATTTCCACGGCCTGATCCAGTGTAAGTGATTCAGGGCCTTCATTCTGAGACCGCGCTGATACCGTGAGTACCAGAAATGATAAAAACAAAATCAGTTGTTTCATAAAAAATTAAATGTGTAGTTTTTCGAGTTCTTTGGTTAACAGTTTTCGTCCTTTAAGGGAGGTTATGGAATGCAAATGATATGTGATGATCTCATGAATAATATTGCCGATGCTTGAAAAGCCGGTGAGGTCAGGGTGCGAAGAAAAATCGATAAGATGCAGGTAGATCTGTGCGATAGAGTCCACATTGAGGTCGCTGCGGTAGATTTCCTGTTCCATGCCCCGTTTCAGATTTGAAATGATCATGGGCAGAATGAACCGCTTCTTGAATAATGCAAACTCATTGAAACTGTTCGGGTGGTACTTTTTCAGATCATAAAAAGCCGCCGGATTTATTTTACCGATGTTTTCCGATTGCCATACACAAATAGCCAGCATTTCTTCGATCGGGTTTTTAATACCGTTGAATACCGTATGACAGTTTTGTTCCTCCTGATTCAGATGATAACGAAATGCCTGATTTACCAGATCCTCTTTATCATTTACATATTGATACAAGGTCTTTTTGGAGATACCCATTTCGCGGGCTATATCATCCATAGTCAGGCTTTTTATGCCGTAACGGGCGTATAACTGAATCGCTTTTACAAGTATTTTCTTTCTTACCTCTTCCATATATTTTGGGGCGCAAAGGTAATGCGGAGGAAACGCAGGAAACAAATTTTTTTAAAAATGTTTCCATTGTTTTTTCGGTGTTTTTATAAACAGCTGATAATCTGTTCATTGAGTATTGACATAGATCAAGCTTTAAGCGTTTTTTAAAATTTTACTGGCTTCTTCCTATTCCGGTTTTAAAATCAAAAGCGATTATACGGTGTTTTTTACGGTACTTTGCCGCATGGGCATTGTGCAGCTTTTACAAGAGTTCCGGTCGGGTAATATCCGGGCGTTGGCACGTTGTATCAGCATTGTGGAGAATGAAAGTGATGGGTATGAAACACTGATGAAACAACTGAAACCTGCACAACAGATACCAGTAGTAGGGTTTACCGGTGCCCCCGGAGCCGGCAAAAGCAGTCTGGTGAACGCATTGGTACATACGCTGGTAAAACAGCAAAAACGTGTGGCCATCATTGCCGTGGACCCAACCAGTCCGTTCAATTACGGTTCCCTGCTGGGCGACCGCATCCGTATGGCCGACCACTTCACCAACGACCACGTATATATACGCAGCATGGCAACCCGGGGCTCCCTGGGCGGACTATGCGGTAAAATTGTAGAGGTGGTGCATGTAATGCAGTGCTTTGGCTTCGATTCCATAATTATTGAAACCGTAGGGGTTGGACAAAGTGAAGTGGAAATTGCCGGAGTTGCCGATACCACGGTGGTGGTGATGGTGCCCGAGGCCGGCGACGAGGTACAGACCCTGAAATCGGGAGTGATGGAAATAGCCGATATTTTTGTGGTGAATAAAAGCGACCGGGAAGGAGCCGAAAAAATGGCCCTGAACCTCCAAAAGCTGGTGCATGGAAAACCCGGACAGTCATGGACCATACCCGTGATAAATACCGTTGCAACACAACAGAAAGGGCTTGATGAACTCGTCCGGGCCATTGAACAACATGCCAGAGTAACACACGACCATCATCATAAAAGCCACCTGCTGGCTGAAAAGGCCTTGTTACTTATTCAGCAGCATTATGTAAAACATCTTCATAAAAGTGAAATGGAAAAGGAAATTCTGGAATTGCTGAACAAGCAATCGTTTCATTTGTTTGACTATGTACAAAGTAAGATAAAATAGTACCATGAAAGCATGTATCATTTCCGGTTCACCGCAAGCCGGCAGTAACACCCTTCGCTTCAGCAAAGCACTGAAACACATACTCGAAGAACAACATATTCCCACCCGTATTGTTCACTTTGAACAGTACGACATACCCTTCATTCATCAGGGAGAACTGAGTGAAAGTACTTTTACCCCATTCCAGAAAGAACTTTATGATTCGGTATGTGAAGCCCAACTCGTTTTTATTTGTTCACCGGAATATAACTGGATGCCTTCGGCAGAGCTGATCAATATGCTTCACCAGATCGGCGGAAAGCCATTCAAACCTTTTTTCGATAATAAAGTGTTTGCAGTGGCAGGCATAAGCACGGGACGTGGGGGCAAGATGCCGTGCATACAGCTTACCTATGTGCTGAACAAGCTCATCAATCATCTCGATTGCGACAGTACGGTTTCATCCCGAAATTTTGAGTCGCATTACACCCACAAGGAACTGGATGAAGCGGGGCACATTCTGGGCAATGAAATGTATGAAAAAGGCATCCGTGCGTTTGTTGACTTTGCCCTTCGCACAGCGGCCCGCTGGCATAAATAAAAACGATCCGGTTTCCCGATCTCAACGCTAGCCCGCTTCTGTATGCAACCCGGCACCAAACGACTCACCCCTGAAGAAGCCTTTCAGAAACTGATGAAATACTGTACCTA
Organism: Bacteroidia bacterium; assembly: GCA_044228315.1. Classification (GTDB taxonomy): domain Bacteria; phylum Bacteroidota; class Bacteroidia; order UKL13-3; family UKL13-3; genus CAINMV01. Next base: position 4,066 of record JBGAVF010000093.1, read on the forward strand.
CCAGGAACGGTGTCATGAAGAGGTACGCTCAAAACTCATCAGTTACAAGGTGTATGGCGATGATCTGGAACGGGTGATTTCACGGCTTATCGAAAATGACTTTTTAAATGAAGAGCGGTTTGCAAAACTTTATGCCGGTAGCAAATTCAGGCAGTTGCAATGGGGCCGTACCAAAATTATCGGGCAACTAAAATTCCGGAAGGTATCTGATTACTGTATACGGGAGGCCCTGAAGGAAATACCGGAAGAGCACTATCTGCGCACATTGCGTGCACTCATACAAAAACGAAAGCCGGCCCGTGGATTCGATACCGCAACCCGTATAAAAACCGCGCAATACCTGATTTCCAGAGGGTTTGAAAGCCCGCTGGTATGGCAGGAGCTGGGCGAAGAGAGCTGAAATAAGAGTTATGCCGGGTATCAGGAAAAAAAATCCGTGTTTTCCCCAACTTTTTCGGGTCAGTATTCGTCTTATTCAAAAACCGAGACATTGAGCATTCTATGATTTCCCTTACAGGCGACTTTGCAGAGGAACCGGCCGGCGCAATATCACCCCCGGTGAGTGATGCCGACACGGAGCTTATTGCCGCCTGCCTGAAAGATGACCGGGCGGCCCAGTCGAGGCTTTATAAAAAATACTACGGTACCATGATGGCTATTGGCATGCGTTACCTCGGGCAACGCGACGATGCGCTGGAAGTGGTGAACAACGCCTTTCTGAAAGTTTTTCTGCATCTGGATTCCTATGAAGGAAAAGGCTCGTTCGAAGGCTGGATCAAACGCATTGTATACCACTGCGCCCTCGACCGCATCAAGCAGAATATTAAATATAAAAACCATGTACCGGTAGAGGATTATCCCATCACCGTAGATGAAACAGTAGTGCAAAAGCTGTATACACAGGACCTTCTGAAACTGCTGCTGGATGTACCGCTGGCTTCACGTACCGTGTTCAACCTTTTTGTAATGGAAGGATTGAAACATGAAGAGATCGCACGTGAACTCGGCATCTCGGCAGGTACTTCCAAATGGCATCTTTCCGAGGCCCGCAAAACTTTAAAACAACTCATTGAAATGCGCTATTCACGCTAACACCCTACCCTCATGTCAAAGCAAAATACCATAGATGATGTGTTCAGAAACGGCCTGGGGTCGTATCAGGAACCCTTCGACCCGGGTGCATGGGAGCACATGCAGAAAACACTTGACAGTACGCCACGCAAACCGTTCATACTGTTCTTTTTCTTTCGTAAAAAAAATATGCCTTTCACCTTTATCGCAATTCCTATGATCCTTCTTTCCATATTGTTTTTTACCTCACGCTCCCCTGTTGAAACCGCTGCGACAGAAAAAGCACCCGTGATTTCATCACACAATCCCACACCGTCGCGCAATACGATGGTTTCCTATTCTGAAATAAAAAACCAACCGGTATCAGCCCCTGTAAAAAAGAAGACATCCCTTCCACTTACGGCTTCTGCTGCACCGCGCATTAAGAACACCACCCCTGCTTTAGCCCAGAGCGTGGCTAAAAAGTATACAACTGCTTATCCGGTGCTTTCCAGATATCCGGATTTCCCCATGCTCTCGTTCGAAAACCATATCGGAAAAACGTCCACGAAAGCCACTGTTTCCCGCACAGATCACTACAACTGTGCGCACGGTGGTTTGCATATTTATTATTTGATGCCTCAGGGCAACTATGCCGGCGCCGGACAAAAGCCGGGATTTGGTTTCGACATCGAAGGATATTCCCGCAACCTAACAAAACGTTTGCCGGTAGGATTTTTTCTGGGTGGAAATGCCGGGTTCACTTTGCTGGATAAAAGTACCAAATATGATACCTACCTGAACAATAATACGGGAAATCCTGCAGTGACCTACTTGCAAAACAACCGTTTCCACCTTAATCTGCGTGCCCGGGCCGAAATGGGTAAAGGCGATGTAAAGTTTTATGTGCTCGGCTATGCCGGTTTCAATACTTATTTTGTGGATCAGCGGGTTGATCTCGCAGCGACTCAAAACAGCAACGACAATACTTCGAAAAACGTGTGGACGAATACGCTGCCTGCCTGGGGTGCCGGTGCCGGCATACGGTATCATTTTACACCCGGCGTTTCGTTCGATATGAATGTTGTGTACAACAGCGCTAAAAACAATCCGATGGTAAGTGTATCGCATTCGGCCTATAATGCCGTTAGCGGGAATTTTGCTTTGTCAAAGTATGCTGTCAATCCGCAAACGGTGGGCATACAGGTGGGCATACTTTTCTGCATGCACAAATACAATACAACTACTACTACACATAACAGTACGTCTCCGGGAATCATCATAATGCCGGTACCCGGTTCTGCGCCACGCCCTTCGGGAAATTCCAATACACACCCGGCACCGCGCCCAGCGCCCCAAACCAAACCGGCACCATCACGGGCACCATCCCATCCTGCACCCAGCCGCCCGGCCAACCCGCGTGTGATACCCCGTTAAAAAGCTTTACTCCCAGATCCGCCAGTCGAAGATGAGATTCTCTCTTCGGCTGGTGGGTTTCTGCCGTCCCATGGTGAGCTTCTCCACTTCCGCGCTCACATATTTTTTCAATTCACTGATGGTGATGGCTTTGTCGTTGTTCAAATCAGCTTTCCCTTCCTGCAGTCCTTTATAAACGCAATAGGTAAACACACCGTTCTTCCAGCGGTCGCTTTCATAAGCAAACTCCTTTCCTCCGGCAGCACTTATTACTATACTTCCGTTGCCTTTACTAAGGCTGGCAAATATTTCCTTCATCAGTTCAAAGCTGTTGCTCAATGAGAGGTTGGTACTATCCTGCAGCAACTGCGCACCCTTACTCCGGTTTTCTTTTACCCCTTCTGGCAGCACATCGGTTACTTTCATATTGCCGTCGCGGTCCACTTCACCGCTGTGACACGCATCGAGCATCAACAGCTTTTTACGGGGAGCAATACAATCAAGCAAGGCTTCAATATCTTCATACTTTATTCCGTTTTCTTCCGGCTTCTTAAAGTTAACATCCCAGGTTGCATAATAGAAATCGAGGTTCTTGCTGAGCAATCCATGCCCGCTGATGGCCATGATCACCACATCATTCACATGAAGTTGCTGAAGCTTCTGTTTTAACATCAGAATATTACTACGCGTGGCATTTTTGTTGAAGAGGGTGTCGACTTTCAGGTTCGGATATTTAGAAGCAAACAATCCTGCCAGATCGCGTATATCCTTTACCGAATACGTCAGGTTGTATGCCTCGTCTTTATACCCGGCAACGGCAATACCAATAAAATAAACGTTCCCGCGTAATGAGTCGTTATAGTTCACTTCAACCTCCACGGGCAGGCTTTCCGAGCCGTTTTCGTTGGTACAGCTCACCACAATGCGGTTGCGTCCGTTCATCAGTTTTACTTCGGCTTCCTTTTCAACATAATTCACTTTTTCTTTTTTCGGGTCGAGCAGGGCGTTGTAACACTGCGGTACATCATTCACTGAAATATTAATGGCAATAATTTTTGAGTGATTGTCGGAAGCGCTCAGGTTCAATGTTACGTATGGCTTGCTGGCGTTTAACGGTATACTGTATATGTTTTCCACTTTCAGTTGAGGAATATGGGCCTCCTCCACCAGACTGTCTTCTTTCAAACCTTCCTTCTGCAAACGTTTTTTATAGGCATTATAAAACGCACGGATACGCTCGGTATCGGTACACTTCAGTCGTTCCAGTACCTTATCGGGTCGGTTGTACCGGGCATCGAACAAAGCAAACGGATACATGGTGAACCCTTTGCGGAATGCAAGGGCGCTGGTTCCGTTCTTTGAGCAGGCATAATAATTCTCGGGGGTTACAATAATATATTCTTCGTTCCCGATGAGGTAGGCTGTTGACAGCATCTCATACGTTTCGGCATCCCATATTATTATGCTTCCGTCGTAACTGCTGCTGATAAGATACCTCCCGTTGTGGGAATACATAATGGTACTGATCTCGGCATGATGTCCGCTCATCTGATGTATAATTTTTCCGGTATTCATATCCCAGATCCGGATCAGATTATCGGTACTTCCTATGACCAGCTTTTCGCCGGTACTGTCGAACACAATCGCCGTTATATCCGGTGTTTCGGTATAGGAATCTTTTTCATTGGGCGGCAGTTTCAGTGCTTTCACGATCTTTCCGGTTTCAATATCCCATACCACCACATACTTGGGCTGATCCAGACTGGCTGTTGATTTCAGGAAGTCCTTATCTTCTACCGAACGCTTCTCTCCGGTTTCATACGAATTCATTACATCGCTGAGAAAAGCACTCTGTTCACCGTTGAGCCGGTCTTTTATAATGGCTGCCACATATTTTTTCGAGGCCGCGAACGGACCCATGTTATTGCATGAATACGGAATGAAACGAATACCCCTGTCATCTGTATTTATAATATTGAATCCATCCCCGCTGAAGGCATACGTGAAAAGGTATTTACTGTCGGGCGAAAAGTATAATTGATCGTAAAACCCTTCTTCCAGTTCCTGCCCCAGCAATTTTTTCTCCGATGTTTTCATATCGAACAGAAACAGGCGCTGATCGCAGGCCGCCAGAAATTGCCCATCGTTGCTGAAAGTATATAATGACGGTGTTTGCTTAAAATTGCCAAATACCCGCACATTCACTTCTTTGGCCAGGTCGTAGATATAAATTTTTTCATCCTTTTCGTAGGCCAGTTTGGTACGGTCGTAATTTAATGCCGGGGTGCTGCTTATGTTCCCCATGATGCGTTCGGCCAGTGCGGTAGGCTGCAGTTTATCTAAATCCCACAACATAAGTGCATTCTGATGCACCGAGGTTATTTTGTCATCGGTATGTTTTACAATGCTTTTAACTGAAGTGGTGTAGCCTTTGTACTGATGAATGGCTGAACCGATCACAATATTGTATTCGGTAAAGGTGTTGCCCGAGGAGATGCTTAAAAACTTACCCCCTTTTGAAAACTGAAGCACCCCCACATCGGGTATTTCGAATTGCTGTATGACCCGTTGACCTCCGATATAAAACACATTCACTTTTCCTTCATCGGTTATATAAGCGGCATGACGCCCGTCGCCTGTAACCGAAATGCATTGCTGGTTGTTGCCGATCGGAATGTAAAAATCTTCTTTACTGTATTCGATCTTTGCAGATGTTACATCAACAATTAAAAACTGTCCTTTTTTTTCGTTGTAACCGGCACAGCCGATCACCAGCTTCTTCCCGTCGACGGTGGCATGAATGGCATTCAGATCACCCAGTGTATCGGGCAGACGGAAATGTGCATATTCGCTGAAGTCGCTGTCGTTGTTGAGGTTCTTATGGTAGATGGTGCGGTCCCAGGTTGCGAAAAACACGTTGCCCAGCGTGTCGAACGTTACACCGGCCATATCACCGTAGTTGGCATCACTTGTAAAATAATGGTACTCCGGTGTGGGCCTGTCGAGGCGCCACAGGTTAAAACTTTTATCCCGGTTGGTGGCGGCCAGAAACCGGCCGTCGTATGAGAAGGACACCTCGGTGAAACCGTAACCGAAACCCGGAATGGTATTGGTGCATTTGCCGCTTTCCACATCCCACACTTTCAGGGTTTGGTCATAGCTCCCGCTTACCAGCAGTTTGCTGTCGTTGGAAAAAGCGATACACCCGATGCCTTTGCTGTGTCCCTGAAAACTGCGGATCTGCATGCCTGAGGCAAAATCCCAGAGGATGATAGAATTATCGGCTGAGCCGGTGGCCACATATTTGCCGTTATTGCTGTAGGCCATGGCGGTAATGCGCAGGGTGTGCCCCGATTGCACCACCACTTCCGTTTGAGCGAGTGCATTGAAGGCGAAAAAAAGGATACAGGGTAGCAGGATTCTCCGAATCATTATAATATGGTTTTGTTTCTTGCAAAAATACAAATTCATTACACCGCACCCGGGGTGCAGGT
>JBGAVF010000094.1:0-10015 GCA_044228315.1 Bacteroidia bacterium
GGGTGAGCAATTGTATGCTCAGTTCGGTGTAGGTCTGGCCCGTATGGCCCGTACCATCCGCGAACGTATGAATATCCGCGACAACGAGGTATTCAGCCCTTCTGACCTGATCAACGCACGTACCCTGTCGTCGGTTATCAACTCATTCTTCGGAACCTCGCAGTTATCGCAGTTCATGGATCAAACGAATCCACTGGCTGAGATCACGCACAAACGACGCATGAGTGCCCTTGGTCCCGGTGGTTTGAGCCGCGACCGTGCCGGATTTGAGGTGCGTGACGTACATTATACTCACTATGGTCGTCTGTGTACCATTGAAACACCGGAAGGTCCGAATATCGGTTTGATTTCATCCCTTTGCGTGCATGCCAAAGTGAACAGCATGGGATTCATTGAAACACCTTACCGCCGTGTTGAGAACGGAAAAGTTGTAGTAAGCGAACCGGTAACCTATCTGAGTGCTGAAGATGAAGACGGAAAAACCATCGCTCAGGCGAATTCACGTTACGATGCCAAAGGAAACTTCCTTTCGGAACGTGTAAGAGCCCGTAAAGACGGTGACTTCCCTTCCATCCTTCCTACGGAAGCTCAGTTCATGGATATTGCACCGAACCAGATCGTAAGTATTGCAGCATCCCTGATCCCGTTCCTCGAACATGATGATGCCAACCGTGCACTCATGGGATCGAACATGCAACGCCAGGCTGTTCCACTGCTTCGCCCCCAGTCACCTATTGTAGGTACTGGTCTTGAAGGTCGTGTGGCCCGCGACAGCCGCGCTGTCGTTGTATCGGAAGGAAACGGAGAAATAGAATATGTAGATTCGGAAAAAGTTGTAGTAAAATATAACCTTTCGGAAGAAGAAGAACTGCTGAACTTTGATGGTGAACTGAAAACCTATTCACTTACCAAGTTCAAACGTACCAACCAGAATACATGTGTGAATCAACGCCCGCTGGTGAAGAAAGGACAGAAGATCAAGAAAGGCGATGTGATTATAGAAGGATATGCTACCGAGCAGGGAGAACTTGCTCTGGGACGCAATCTGAAAGTAGCTTTCATGCCTTGGCAGGGATTCAACTTCGAGGATGCGATCGTGATCAGTGAGAAGGTGGTTCAGGAAGACGTATTCACATCCATTCATATCACAGAATATGAGCTGGAAGTACGGGATACCAAGCGTGGTGAAGAAGAACTTACCAACGATATTCCGAATGTAAGTGAAGAAGCCACACGTAACCTCGACGAGAACGGACTGATCCGTATCGGCGCTGAGGTGAAGGAAGGCGATATCCTGATAGGAAAGATCACCCCGAAAGGTGAAACAGAACCGTCGCCGGAAGAGAAACTTCTTCGTGCCATCTTTGGCGACAAGGCCGGAGATGTGAAGGATGCTTCACTGAAAGCCCCTCCATCAACCAACGGTGTGATCATTGAGAAGAAACTTTTCTCCAAAGTGAAAAAGGATAAGATGACCAAGGATCAGGAGAAAGCCATTACTTCAAAACTTGAAGACACTCACAATAAAAACCTTTCCCGCTTAAAAGACCGTTTGGTTGAAAAGCTGATGAGCATATTGAATGGTAAAACATCTCAGGGTGTGTTCGATGTTTACCATCAGGAATTGATCGGAAAAGGGGTGAAGTTCACACAAAAAGCGCTACTTGACCTGGATTATGACCTCGTTGACCCAACCGGTTGGACCACCGATAAGGATAAAAACAACCTGATTCGCGAGATTCTGGTGAATTACCGCCGTGCGGCCCACGATATGGTTGGAAAATACCGTCGTGAGGAGTTCGCGCTAACGGTAGGGGATGAATTACCAACCGGAATCGTACAGTTGGCCAAAGTATATATCGCTACCAAGCGTAAGCTGAAAGTAGGGGATAAGATGGCCGGACGCCACGGTAACAAGGGGGTAGTTGCGAAGATCGTAGCCCGTGAAGATATGCCGTTCCTGGAAGACGGAACACCGGTTGATATTGTACTGAACCCACTGGGTGTGCCAAGCCGTATGAACCTCGGACAGATCTATGAAACCATGCTCGGATGGGCCGGTGAAGTATTGGGGTGCAAATTTGCCACCCCAATTTTCGACGGTGCCAGCCAAGAAGAAATTGCAGATTATATCCGCAAGGCCAACCTGCCTGAGAATTGCCAGACCTATTTGTACGACGGACAAACCGGTGACCGCTTCAAGCAAAAAACCACTGTCGGTATTATTTATATGCTGAAGCTGGGACACATGGTGGACGATAAGCTCCACGCCCGTTCTATCGGTCCATACTCATTAATTACCCAGCAGCCGCTGGGTGGTAAGGCACAGTTCGGTGGTCAGCGATTTGGTGAAATGGAGGTTTGGGCACTCGAAGCTTTTGGAGCTGCCAACATCCTTCAGGAAGTACTTACCATTAAGAGTGACGATATTATCGGTCGCGCGAAATCATACGAAGCCATCGTTAAAGGCGAGCCAATGCCGGTTCCGCAATTGCCGGAATCATTCAATGTATTGATCCATGAATTGCGTGGATTGGGCCTCGATGTTAGTGCCGAGTAAGCGCAAATAAACTACTGTTGAAAATCCCCTGTTCTTTCCGGAGCAGGGGATTTTTTTATTCTCCGGATGCCATACATACCTGCATGGAACGTATAGTACGAACAGGGGCTCGGCTAGTTTTCCGTAATTGATCGGCGGTACACGAATAACCCTGTTGCAAGAGCAAAAAAAAGCCCGGCATGCAGTGCACACCGGGCTTTGGATCAATCTTCTGACCGTTTATTCTATAACGATTTTACGACTCAGGTTAAGCTGATCGTTACTGATTTTCAGGATATAAATTCCTTTGTTCAGATTCGATGTATTCACTGTAGTGTTTTCAGTGCCGTGTTGTTCCAGGATCAGTTTTCCGGTTACATCAAAGAATTGTATCAATGCCGGTTGCTCGGTCAAGCCGGTAATGAACAGGCGGTCGTGTGCCGGGTTCGGTGAGATATTCACCATCATATTGTAATCGGTAGATGTAATACCCACATTGGTGCAGTAGATGCGGATATCGTCGAAGGTATTTCCATCATTGGAACTCAGGGTAAGCTGCTGACCGTTATTCTGCTCCCCGAATTTAATCTGGGTGCTGCTTGAAATTTTCTGTCCGTTGGCTTTCAGCGCAGAGTCAATACTCAGCCCGGTTTTAAATACATACGTTCCGGTGATCTTTTCTGTATAATAGTCATACAATTGTATCCAGACGTCGTTCATGCTGCCACGGATCCACACTTTACTATCGGTACTGGCTTCATTGGCATGATCCATAAATCCGAATTCCAGATAGATCTTGTGATATGGCTGGTAGTTACTGAGATTGAGTGTAAGCGTAAGGAAATTCGATGCAAACTGAGAAACATTATTGTTTCCTACATTCCGGTCAAAGGTCATGGCTTTGGTTCCCGACCGCATAATGCCGGGATAGGCCTGGGTGCGGAAACGGGCATAACCCAGGGTGTCGTCCTTATCGTAGTCGCATTCGCGGGCGCCGGTAAGGGCAAACACATTTTTATAGGAACTGTCGCTGCCCATGCCTTCGAAACCTTCTGAGAACGGAAGGGTTAGAGCCGGGTTTTCTACGATCCGGTAGAAGGCTTTGGCCGTATCGTTAAAATGAAGCGTATCGGCAGCAAGTGTGGTAAACACCTTTACAGTATAATCGCCAATGGCATTATTCACCGGTGTGGTGAAGAAGATCGTATCCACATCATTCGGTGCCAGCGGGCCGGCATAAGTTCCAGTCACCTGGGTACCTCCGTTCACGGTATAGCTGAAAGGAATGCTGCTTTGCTGCACCGTTCCGTTGTTCTTTATAAGAGCTGCAATAGTATAGCTAGGCTGATATACCGGTGTGAAAAGCCGGGCATTTTTCAACTCAAGTATGCTCAATACGGAAATGTCGCTGGCTGCTTTCGGGTAACATTTCCAGTCCATATCAAATCCACTGGCTACTACAGCCCCGTCGGTTACTTCAGCTACGGTTACAGCACCGCTCAAACATGTGATGGTACCTCCGTTAGGCAATGCAGTTCCTGTATATTTCCCGATCAGCGGGCTTGCTGTAGTCAATCCGTCATACAGATACAGATAATCGAAGTTGGCTTCAAAGTTGAAGGAATTAAAGGTTAGGATCAAAGTTCCGGAATTGGTCGGTGCAATGGTACGTTTCGAGTTTACATTGCTGCTGTAATTTCCCAACCCCCCGTCGTCGGTTAGTTTGCCGTTACAAAGGGTTATAGTGGTGCCTGTGCCAGTACCGGTCGGCATCTTCTGAGAAAGGCAAACCGGATTGGTAGAACTTACATTCACATAAGCAGTGCGGGTTACAGAATCATATTTTACCGGTGTTGTGCAACTGGCCACCTTCAATTTGATGGTGTAAACACCCGGAGCGGCATAGGTATGAGAGGGATTGTCAAGTGTGCTGGTGCCTCCATCACCAAAGGTCCAGAAGGAGGAAACAAAGTTGGTACTGGTATTGTTGAATTTTGCCGTACCGGTATTGCCGCAAATAATGGTATCATTGGTGTAGAAGGCGGCTTTTACTGTACTGTCGAATGCATTGCCAACACCTACCGCATACCAGGTATTGGTGGTGGTTTTCACTTCTGTACCGCAGGCTCCGAACAGATCCTTGGCTGACTGAATGGAATAAAAGCGTGCATCGGCATATTGTGAAGTAGAAGTAAGATAAACCGTTAAAGTACGGAATGTGATTTTAGCGGCATTGGCCATACCCATGCCCGGCACATTATAGGCTTTACCCAGGTCATTCGTTCCGCTGCCTCCCTGCGACATCAAATAAAACCAATAATTCTGCACGCCGCTGTTGGTATGAACACCACCATTATCAGCGGTACCTGTATACCAGTTGGTTCCTTTGTAGGTGTTGGGCTGTGAAAAAGTTTTTGGAGCGCTCATACTGCGGATACCATTTCCGCTCGGTGTCATATCTTCTCCTATTTTCCAGTTGCCGGCTCCGTTACGACCGTAGTACTCGATGACGGTACCGAAGATGTCACTGAACGATTCATTCAACGCTCCTGATTCATTGGAATAGTTCAGATTCGCCGTGAAAGAGGTGAGGCCGTGTGTAATCTCATGCCCGCAAACATCGATCGCAGTAAGCGGTGTAAATGTTGTTCCGTTCCCATCTCCGTAAGTCATATAACTGCCGTTCCAGAAAGCGTTGTTATAATTTGTACTATAATGCACATAACTCAATAGTTTTAAGCCGGCATTGTTAATGCTGTTTCAGTTGTTGAGTGATTTTATAATAATCATACACCATTTCGGCACCCCAGTGGGCATCGGTGGCTACTTCATCTTTGTTGGCGTTGATGTTGTTCCATACGTTGTTGCTATCGGTAAAATCAACGGCAGCACCGGCGGAGGTTCCTTTTTTCATGTTCCAGGTTTCCACGCCATTTCCACGAGTGGTTTCACGCAGGCGGAAGTTTACAGGTGATGTGCTGTCGGTGATAATGGTGCGGGTTCCGCTGTACTTTGTCATGGCTGTTCCGGTCACATTAACAGTATGGATCAGATTTTCGGAACTCACAATGTTTCCGGTTTCCGCATCCACATACACCAGGGTGCGGCTCATGGGTTCATGCGCATACACATTGAACCGGTAGGTAAGTTTGAGGGCTGTGCCGTTTTCAGCCGATGTAGCGGCACTATACAAAAGTGCACCTTTGGGAAAATAGGTGGCTAAAGGGCTGTTCTCAATATATTTCACAATGGCTTCTTCATCCATTATCTGCCACTTATAAATGGAAGCGCCTACAAAATTCAGCGCTTTTTTCAACGCTTCTGACTCAGTGAGGGTTGCTTTTTTCTCTTCCGGGAACTGCGTATAAAAGTCACCGTTGAATGAAACCACTTTCCCGTTCAGGGTATGAACAATGATCATGGAGTTGTCAACCGGTTTGCCATACAGCAATTGTTTGTACCGGTAATGCACCATGCCGAGTTCATCATTTTCCTTCCCGGTGAGTTCCAGGGTGAGGGTCGACTTAAAGCCAAGTGCATCAGTAGCCCAGAGGCCAAATGCTTCGAGGATGAATTCAGTGCCGGGCTGAAAATGTACATACCGGATCTTACCGGTGGCATCATCTACATAAACCTCATTGGCATTGCGCACCAATTGATGGGCTTCCTGTCCGGTAATAACATGGGCAAAGGATGCAATGCTTCCAAGAATGCAAAGCACTGAAAAATAGAATTTCTTCATAAAAGGGAATAAATGGGGAAGTTAAAAAAGCAAATGTATTGAAAGTGCCGGAGTATAAATTAAGCGGATCGGATTTTAATCCGGAAATAATGTTAAAATACTATTGCATCAGGAGCATTAAAATACCATGAAAAAAGGGCATTGAGAAAGAAACTAAGGCATTAACCCGGGCGGGTATCAGGGAATGTTGATGTATTTATGTGTCTGAACGCTTAAATTCCATTCCGGATGTAATTTTATGTAGTCAATAATAAGTGGAAGCATGTCTTTTTGCTTTTCCCATTCAGGCTGCAGCAATAAACGGCAAGCAGGGGTAACCATAGCAGCGTATGTTTCAGCCCATTCAAAATCACTCTTATTGAACACCACGATCTTTAATTCATTGGCCAACGGCAAATTCTCAGGCAATGGGGCCTTGAATTTTTTAGGAGAGATGCAGATCCAGTCCCAGTGGCCCGTTATGGCACTGCTTCCGGAGGTTTCGAGATGGGTACGTATTCCCTGCTGATGCAGTGCATCGGTTATTGGGGTAAGGTGGTACAAACAGGGTTCACCACCGGTGATCACCACCAGTTTTGCCGGAAACCGGGTCACATCTGTTACTATTTCGGTGACGGTTTGTTTCGGGTGCTTTTCCGCATCCCAGCTGTCTTTCACATCACACCATACACAGCCCACATCGCAGCCCCCGATCCGAATAAAAACGGCGGGATAGCCGCTGAACGCACCCTCTCCCTGAAGGGTGTAGAATAGCTCCATTACAGGGTAGGTTTCTTCCATCAATATTCCAGTTTCAGACTTTCGGCAAAATACCGGAATTCCACCCATACTTCATCAAAAATATCTTCCGTACAATCCATAATGATCTGGGCACCGTAGCCGTTATTAATGAACTGAATGATACATATTTTGTAATGGATATTGTTGCTGTTGTAATGTCCGAAATAGGCTTTGGCATCTTTCAATTGCAACACCCCGTTTTTTTCATACAGGTTACTGTCGATTTTTATCTGAATGGCTCGTTGTTTTATGCCTGAGAACTGATCCAAGTTGGCATTGGTGCGTTCCACTACAATTTCAATGTTCGGAATTACCAGCACATGATTTGATGCTTCCACAGCTTCCCGTTTGAATACGGTACGGTACATCGGGATTTTAAGGTTGGAATCAACCAGGGCTTCGTGCCAGAGCGGATTGGGTATGGTAAAGGTTAGGTGAGGACCGCCCATGTAAAATTGCTGACAGTTCGCCTGCCGGAGAAACAGGAATAAGGGTACAAGCAGCAGTATGCGGAGTTTACCGTTCATCAGTATAGGAAGGCTATGGTTGTAATAACGTATGGAATGAAGAAAGCGATATAAACTCAGGCACTCATTTCTTTCATTTTATACGCTTTGAGTGTATTCTGCAGCAACGATGCAATGGTCATCAAGCCAACACCTCCGGGTACCGGGGTGATATACGAACATTTCGGAGCCACCTCTTTAAAATTCACATCTCCTGCCAGGCGGAAACCCGATTTCTTTGTGGCATCGGGAAGGCGGGTGATGCCCACATCAATTACCACGGCCCCCTCTTTCACCATATCAGCCTGTAAAAACTCAGCTTTACCGAGTGCAGCAATGATAATATCGGCGCTGCGGCACACCTCGGCCAGATTGGCGGTTTTGCTGTGGCAAAGGGTCACGGTGCAGTTGCCCGGATTGGCATTCAGACTCATAAGGATGCTCATGGGCCGGCCTACAATATCGCTACGCCCGATCACCACGCAGTGCTTGCCGGCGGTTGGGATGCTATACCGACGAAGCATTTCCATTACGCCCATGGGGGTAGCCGGAACAAAGCAATCGAATCCTTTAGTAAGTTTTCCTGTATTAATGGTAGTAAACCCATCCACATCTTTTTCCGGGGCGATTGCATCGATTACGCGGGTGGCATTAATATGAGCCGGCAGCGGCATTTGAACAATAAAGCCATCCACTGTATCGTCGGTATTGAGCCGGGCTATTTCCGACAGCAGTTCTGATTCGGTAACCGTAGCCGGGAAGCGCACAATATGCGATGTGAATCCGCATTCATGACTGTTTTTTTCCTTACTGGCCACATAGGTTTCGCTGGCCCCGTCATTTCCGGCCAGAATGGCCACCAGGCAGGGTGGGCGCTTGCCCGAAGCCGTGATGCGGGATACTTCCTGTTTCAGTTCGTCTTTGACCTCCTGTAATATGCGTTTTCCGTCGAGTAATTCCATAATTGGCGGCAAATGTACTAAATTGACTTTCAGGAAATGAGATGATACATGTCAAAGGAAGGGGGCATTAAAATCATCCGGTTTGCGGTCCTTTTCTTCCGGGAATAATGCTGAAGCAGATATTTACGAAATTAATTTCCCAAAATTTGCTTTTAAAGGGAATTTTCCTAATTTTGCACTCCCAAAAAAAATAGGACCGTGAACACGTTAAGTTATAAAACCATTTCAGCCAATAAAGCCACTGTTACCAAGAAGTGGTATATTGTAGATGCTGAGGATCAGGTACTGGGCCGTTTTGCCAGTCAGGTAGCGATGATTGCCCGTGGCAAGAACAAGCCTTCATTTACCCCGCATGTTGATTGCGGTGATCACATCATTATTATCAATGCCGATAAGATCAAGCTCACCGGTAAGAAGATCGATGGCAAGGAATACGTGAGTTATTCCGGATATCCGGGAGGCCAGAAATGGATCTCTGCCCGTCGGTTGATGGCCAAGAAACCTACCATGGTTGTTGAGAAAGCGGTAAAAGGCATGTTGCCTAAAAACAGACTGGGATCACAGTTATTCAAGAATGTGCATATTATTGCCGGTCCGGATCATAAGCACGAAGCACAGCAACCTGAAAAAATAACCTTTAATATATAATAGCACCCCATAATGGCAGTTACCAATACATCAGGACGCAGAAAAACGGCAGTAGCCCGCGTGTTTTTGCGTGCCGGTTCAGGAAAATTCACCATCAACGGTAAAGACTACAAAGAATATTTCGCAACCCCGTTGCTGCAATACGTGGTAGAACAACCGTTTCAGGTAATCGGAACAACCCTCGATCAGTACGATGCCACCATCAATGTAGATGGCGGTGGATTTAAAGGTCAGTCGGAAGCCGTTCGTCTGGGCATCTCAAAGGCCCTGGTTGAGAACAATCCGGAAATCAAAACTAAACTCCGTGCCAAAGGCCTCATGACCCGCGATAACCGTATGGTTGAGCGTAAGAAACCGGGACAAAAGAAAGCACGTAAGAGATTCCAGTTCGTTAAACGTTAATACCACAGCACAGAAAATAGCATTATGCCTAAAGTTACCTTACAAGAAATGTTGGATGCAGGTTGCCATTTTGGTCACCTGAAGTCGAAATGGGATCCGAAAATGGCTCCATATATTCTGATGGAGAAAAACGGTATCCATTTGATTGACCTTAACAAGACCTCAGCCAAGCTTGATGAAGCGTGCATGGCGATCACCAATATCGTAAAAAGCGGCCGTAAGATCATGTTTGTTGCTACCAAGAAACAGGCAAAGGAATTTGTTGCTGCCGAAGCGAAACGTGTGGGCATGCCATATGTTACCGAGCGCTGGCTGGGTGGTATGCTTACCAACTTCACTACCGTTCGCAAGTCCATCAAAAAGATGACCAACTTCGATCGTATGGTAACGGATGGTACCTTCGAAAACATTATCAAAAGAGAGCGTTTGATGATCA
>JBGAVF010000095.1:0-9868 GCA_044228315.1 Bacteroidia bacterium
AATTATTAAAAATCGGATTCACCCAACCTTGCAAAGTTAATCCAAGTCTGTAAATTTGAAAATAATTCCCCAAGTAAAAATGAACGCCTTACGAAATATCCGCCTGTTAGCCATCGCATGTATGGCAACCGCATTCATGGCTTCCTGCAGTACAACGCAGAACACCACATCTACCGATGATATTTACAGCGGGTTAGGGAAGCCTAAAGTAGCCGCCAAGCAGCCTGTACAGGCACCCGAAGAGCCTGCCTACAAGGAGGAAGAACGGGCCAATACCTACGACAACCGCACCAACGATGATGACTATGCCTCCCAGCAACGAAGCTATTCGCGGGGTAACGGCTATTACGACGACTATGATTATTACGATGACTATATGTACTCATCGCGGTTGAGAAGGTTTTACAGCCCGTATTCCGGGTTCGGATTTTACAGCTCACCGTACACCAACTATTACTATTACAACTACAACCCTTATTTCTGGGGATCAAGCATATACAGCTACGGATGGGGATACGACCCATATTATAATTCCTGGTATTCGCCTTCCTGGTATCCGCAATATTATTACAACGGATGTGGTTATATGCCACCCATTGTATGGGGACATCACAATTACGGCAACCCGTATGGATGGGGTGGTTTCTGCTTCAACGGGTATTACGGATACAGCAGCCCGTACTGGTCGTATTACAATAATTACTATTACGGTTATAACAACGGATATTATAACGGATACTATAATGGCTATTACGGGAACTATCACAACTACAATAACGGAGGAGGAACCGGTGGCTATGGTGGTGGCGGTGGTGGCGGACAGCACCATAACACCTATTATGGTCCGAGAATTTCAGCATCCAATAATTTGCCGGTACGAAATGCCGCCAATCCGCATCGTGAAGCAGCACCGAATACCAATGGGAACCCACGCAATACCGATGTAAAAGGGGCTGACCCGGTAAACACCAACCCACCGGCAAACACACGTCCGGATCGTCCGAACCGCAATACCGACGTGAAGGATAATAACCAGCCCAATAACCCGCCGGCCCGCAGCACCGAACCTGACAGGAATCCGCGGGTAACCCGCCGGATAACAGTCCACGCAATACATCCCCTCGCAACGATCAGCCCAAAGATGTGCAACCCAACCCGACACCACGGAATGATCAGCCGCGCGAGAACCCACGAGTTACACCACGTAATGAAAGTCCACGGAACGACCAGCCCCGGGATGTACCTTCCAATACTTCCCCAAGAAATGAGCAGCCACGCGAAAACCCGAGAAATACCAGTCCACGCAATGATCAGCCCCGTGGTAATCAACCGCGCTACGAAAGCCGCAGCAATGATGCACCCCGTTACGAACCGTCACGAAGTGCGCCCCAGCGCAGTGAACAACCACAATACGATTCACGTCAGAGTCAACAACCTTCTTATCAGTCGCCCCGGTACGAAACACCGAGAAGCGAATCGCCAAGGGTAAATTCATCCCCACGATATGAATCGCATTCTTCCGGAAATAACGGTGGTGGTTCTCATTCCTCTGGCGGTAATAATTCCGGTGGCGGCGGACGCGGACGCAATCCACGCTGAGTTTTTCCTTTTTAGTATTCATCATTCATTGAGGTATCTTCTCAATATTAGAAACATATAGTCATGAAAAAACGAATTCTGTTCCTTGCCGTTACTGCGCTCATTGCATCGGTTTCAGCCATTGCGCAAAATGAAAATGATGTATTGCGTTATTCGCAAACCGGCATATTTGGTTCTTCCCGTAGCATGGGAGCCGGGAATGCCTTCGGGGCACTCGGCGCTGATTTTTCAGCCCTGGTAACCAATCCGGCCGGACTGGCCCGGTACCGTAAATCAGAGATCGGGGCTACCATTAATTTATTCAATACCAAAACCAACACGTTTTACATCGATAATACCCAGAGCGACAATAAATTCAACCTGAATTTCAATACTGCCGGGCTTGCAGTGGCCATTCCAACCAACAACAGCAGCGGATGGCGTTTTGTGAATCTGGGGTTCGGTGTGAACCGGCTCAATAATTTCAGCAAGTCGGTGATCATGGAAGGTGTAAATACCAAGAGCAGTATTGTGCATCATTTTGAACAAACGGCCAACGGACACCGCACTTCCGACCTGGGCATTACCTCTCTGGCTTATCTGGCATGGTACCAGTACCTCATTGATACTGTCTCCGGTTCTTACGATACATATTACAGTGATTTCACGAATGACTCCGTTTTCTCCTTGCGTCAGCGCAATCTCATCGACCAGTCGGGAGGCATGAACGATATCAGTATCTCGGCCGCCGGTAATTACGACGACAAATTGTATATCGGAGGCTCCCTCAATATTTACAAGGTAAAATTCAGGGAAGACAATACCTTCATCGAAGATGTGCTGAACAATTCAGTGAATGCCTATAAAACTCTTACCCTGCAATCCAACATTTCTACTTCGGGTACCGGCCTTGGGGCCAAACTGGGATTCATTGCGCTGCCAACCAACAATATCCGCTTCGGAGTGGCCTATCATACCCCGGCCCGTATCTTTCTTACCGATAAATACAATACCGTGCTGAGCTCCACCATTAATAAAACCAGTAATAGTGCCAGTACTCCCGACGGCACCTATGATTATTCGGTAACCATACCGGGAAAGATTGCGGTGAGTGGTGCTTTTATACTGGGTAAAAGCGGTTTTATAAGCGCCGATTATGAATACATTGATTACCGAAACGGAAAACTTACTGCCGGTACACAGCAATCATCGGTATACGACACATTCACACTGGGCGTAAACTCCAACATACGCCGCATGTACAGAGGGACCAGCAATATCCGGATTGGTGCAGAGTATTTGTTTAGTGATGTGTATACTGTACGGGCCGGAATGGGGCTCATCGGTTCACCTTACAGTGAACAGGCGGGCGCTTCCAATTTTAAAACACAGATTCCGTATTTATCAGCCGGATTCGGAATACGCAATGGCAATTACTTCCTTGACATGGCACTGGTACGTAATTATGGCACCAGCTATTATGCTCCGTATACACTCAATCCTGCCGGGAAGCCGAAGTATTACACTTCTGAAACCCAGAGTATTGCCACGAATTTTACCGTATCGTTAGGATTTAAATTCTAACCTTTTAGTTGTAGGTATTCAGCATCAGAGGCATCACCAGCATGGTGATCTCTTCTCCGTCGTTTTGATTGGATGGCACCAGTACGCCGGCGCGGTTCGGTGTCGACATATTCAGTACCACGTCATCGCACTGAAGGGCGTTGAGCATATCGCTTAGAAAACGGGCATTAAATCCAATTTCCATATCCACCCCATCGTATGTGCTGGTGAGTTCTTCTTTCGCTTCATTGCTGAAGTCCAGATCCTCGGCGCTGATGGTAAGGCTGCTTCCGGCCATTTTCAGGCGCACCTGGTGCGTGCTTTTATTGGAGAAAATGGAGATACGGCGAATGGAACCTAAAAACTCAATGCGGTTAATAAGAAGCTTATTGGGGTTTTCTGTAGGGATCACCGCATTATAATCCGGAAATTTCTCATCGATAAGACGGCAGATGAGGTTTACATCCCCGAACGAAAAGAACGCATTGGATTTGTTGTAATCAATCTTGGCCATGGCATCATCCGACGAAGGTAATGAGGCCTTAAGCAGGTTCAACGCCTTTTTAGGCACCACAAAACTGGTTTCATCGGCCGGTTTTACGCTTGTGTTTTTGAAACGAACCAATCGGTTGGCATCGGTAGCTACGAAATTGATACCGTCTTTTTTCAATTCAAACAACACTCCGGTGAGGGCCTGGCGCATCTCGTCGGTGCCGGTGGCGAATATGGTTTTACTCAGCGCATTGGCCAGTGAGGCTGCTTTAATAGAAATACTGGAAGCCGATTCCACTTTTGGCATTTTCGGATAATCATCCGGTTTCTGGCCCGAAAGTTTGTAGGTACCGCTATCGGTATTAATGGTGATGTTCAGGGTATCGGTGTCGGCACTAAACGTAATGGGCTGCTCGGGAAGCGCTTTCAGGGTTTCCAGAATGATCTTCGAAGGAACTGCAATTTTGCCGTCGGCGTTGCTTTCCACGTTCACAATGGTGGTCATGCTGGTTTCCAGATCCGTGGCAGAGATGGTAAGGCGCCCTTTTTTCAGGTCAAATAAAAAATAATCCAGAATGGGCAACACGGATTTCGGATTGATAACCCCGGCGATTTGTTCGATGGGTTTTAATAACGCAGATGAGGAAACAATAAATTTCATATTGCAGGTTTTAACACTTTATTAGGTTACGGCAAAAATATCAGTTCAGACCGTATAAACAAACCGAAGTTATAAACCAACTTCTCTTGGTTTCCCGGGAACCGTGGTACATAACCGGCTTCCGTTTTCCTGAATTATCGGGTGGATTTTCAGGCCACCCCTGAAAATACGGACAATTTTCTCTTTTAATGCTGATGAATATCATTTTCCGGCTTCAAAAGATGACGTTATTTTGAATCAGAAATTAAAATTTCACTCATACTTAAATCCTAATATACCTATCATGAAAACCCCATTTACATTTTATCTTTTACTCATAGTGAGTATGTTTATTGGCGCATGTAACAGTGCCGGCAGTACAGAATCAAAATCAGAAGGCGCAGCAGCTACAACACCGGCTGCAGGTCAGTCGGCTGTGAAAGATGATGCTTCTGCACAAAACATTGTGCAGGTGGCGTCCGGATCAAAAGACCATACCACACTGGTAGCGGCCGTAAAAGCAGCTGAACTCGTGGATGTATTATCGAACGCCGGACCTTTCACCGTATTTGCTCCAACCAACGCCGCTTTCAATGAACTTCCTGCAGGAACTGTTGAAGGACTTCTGAAGCCTGAGAAAAAAGCCGACTTACAGAACATTCTTCAATACCATGTATCGGTGGCTGTATTTAAAGCCGAGAGTTTTAAAGACGGACAGGTAATTGGTCAGGTAAACGGAGATAATATTACCATTACTCTGGTGGATGGCAAACCGGTTATTAACGGGGTAGCACATATTGTGGCTTCCATTCCTACATCCAACGGTATTATACATGTGATCGACAAAGTATTGTTGCCACCGGCCAAGAAATAAAGAAGCATTTGATTCATTTCAAAAGAAGGCCGTATCCTGCCATGCAGGGTGCGGCCTTTTCAGTTTTCGGTAAAATCCGGCAGCCTAAATACACGCGCGAATCAAAACTTGTTTCTTTATTGTTTTACAAACTTCCTGAATTCAGAATGTAAGGGCGTGGTGAGTTTAATAAAATATATGCCCTGTGGCAACGCCGAAAAATCGAAGGCAATATCGGTTGCGGTTTTTATTACTGCATATGTACGGGCATCCAACTCCTTGTTTTCAGCATTGAATACCTGCAGGGTCATGTCACCTTCATTCATTTTTGCATATTGAATCATCAGGTTTCCGGAAGAGGGATTCGGAAAACACTCACCGATCTGTGTTGTGGGTTTCTGATTTTTTATTGTAATAACCGGGCTGAATGTATAGGCTCCGTTTTCGTCATATTGTTTCAGCCGGTAGTAGGCTATTGCATCACCGGCTATGGGGGTTTCAAATGAATAATGGTTGAGATTCATGGAATTTCCGGCACCCTTTACCGTTCCTACTGTTGTAAAATCACGTCCGTTGCGACTGCGTTCCACCTCGAATTTATCATTGTTTTTTTCGGTGGCTGTAATCCATGAAAGAAGGGTTTTATCACCCTCTGAGTGGCCTTCGAATGCAATTAACGTAACGGGCAATGCGGAAATGGCAGCCTGAATATTATCAATACCCAGCGTATTGGTTGAATTTACCCCCACCCAGGAGGTAGTGCTGCTGTTCAGTATTCTGAATTTTGTAACCGCACTCAGCGTGGAGCTGATACTGCTTCCACCCACACTGGTAAAATCGGTTGCCGAAACAGGTATCGAGATACCTGTCCACCCCGAGCCAGAAGCTACCGTATAACTATTGGTTGTGCAGTAACGCCCACCACCCCCATCGAGTGCAATGCGCAAATCAATACTACTGCCACTCAAATTATTCACCGATACGGTGATATAGGACACACCGGCAGATGTCCAGTCTCCCGTCCAGGTAGATGACGTATTATCAAATACAATTTTACCACCGGCACCGGCTCCGGTTGATATTACATTCAGATACATGTCGCCGGCTCCGGCAGGCCCGCCGGTAGAAACATTGGAAATATTCGGCGCATAACCCGTCCAGCTTTCCACAGTTCCACTCTGAAAGTCATTCAGTGAACTCAGCGATATTTGGGCAGAGAGAAAAGCAGGTGAAAGAAAAAATAAAAAGGTAAAAAAGGTAAAATGTGATTTCATAGAAAGATAGATTTGTTTCAAGTGGTAAATTAAGCAACCGCTTTGCACGGCATTGTCATAATCACTGGAATGACAGAGTTATTACAATCAAACCCTGATGGACCCGCAGGTTTGGGCAACAATGATATTTCTTACCCCTTCTTGCATATTCGAACAAAACATCTGAAATACAACCGGATACAACAGATATTTGTAATTTTGCAATGGATCCGGAACGGGTTAAGCATCGGATCCTTTAAGGTGTTTTTAAAGAAACTCATATTCGGAAAACCCTCTCTCAACAAACGGCCCCCTCACAGCGCTATTGAGAATCGTATCAGCAACATTAAAGCTATCTGGAACAATGACCATGACGATGATGTTGGCATAGAAAAGATCCTTCGTTTGTTTCTGGCTTCTTCCCAGTTTTTATTCCCCGGGCTGTACATCAAAGAATTTTTCTGGAAAAAAGGCGCCACCACGCAAGATATAGCTGTAGATGTTTTCATTTTAATAAAGGTAGCCTTCCCATTGATAATGCTCATCAATGGCTGGCAAAATAATGTGATATTGCTTACTATCCTAATCTGGTTTTTACTCGAAACCCTTCTGTATGTGCCTTCCCTCATTTTTGCTTCCGACATAGTGCCTAAACCACGATCCTACCGTCGTTCCATGTTGCTTTTGTTTTTTAACTACATGGAAATCATTTTTGATTTTGCGGTGATTTACGCCTCGGGACATTATCTGAATATGCCGCTGCAACACTGGTACGATGCGGTGTATTTCAGTCTGGTAACCATGGCAAGCATCGGTTATGGCGATTACTTTCCGGTAACCGCCATGGGAAAACTGTTGTCGGGTATGCAATCCATCATCTTCCTCATTTTTGTGGTATTGTTTCTGAATTTCTTTTCCAGCCGCGTTGAGAAAAAGGGATACTTCGATCATTCAGAAAAATAACCTTTCTCGTTCACCGGCCCACAGAGATCATGCTTCGCTTTCTATCTTCTTCATGAAATATGAATTGGTGAAGGATCTGAACTTACTTTAAAAGAAACATTTCAAACAGGCAACAAGAACCTGCCTGGCTTTGAATGACTGCTCATTATTCCAGTTAAAATACAATAAAAAAAACCGCCCGTTGAAATCAACAGGCGGCTTTTCAGTTTGAGTATCAATAAAGGTTATTCCTTCACAATAAGTTTGTGACCAATGATTACACCATTCGATTTCATATCCACGATATACACTCCTTTGGCAAACGTGGTTGCGTCGATTGGCGTTTGATTCACACCCTTCACGGCACTTACTGCCTTTTCGAGAAGTATCCGGCCCTGCATATCATACACAGTAAACTGCACATTCATGGCTTGCGGAGTGGTGAAGTTTACATTGAATGCATCGGTAAACGGATTTGGCGCTACACCAATAATAGTGGCAGCCGTTTTCGAAACCGGGAAGTTCACCATCTGGATAGTACTGTAAGCGAAAGAGCCATCGAGGTCAACAGCGCGAAGGCGATAATACATGACCACTGAAGTGAGTGCAGCATCATAATCTGTAAATACATATTTACGAATGCTACTGCTGTTTCCTGCTGCATCTCTGCTGCCGATCTTCTGGAAATGAATACCATCGGTGCTGCGTTCGATCTCAAAGAAATCACTGTTCTTCTCGGTAGCAGTAGCCCAGTTCAGTAATCCATTTCTTCCATCGGCTTTGGCAGTAAAGCTCAACAGTTTCACCGGCAACGGTGACGACGGGATTTCAGGTACATAACTTGGATTGAACTCCGAGAACGATGGCGTAGTTACTTCAAGATAATAATCGCTTGCGAATGTACCGTTGCTGCTGTTCAGCAATGCCCAATCGCTGAGCGCACCCGCGTTATTGGTTGGATCCAGATCGATTGGAGTACCACTGAATTTTGACACATCGATGGAGTCGACCGGAATGGTACGTCCGTACTTCAAGGCAATTGTATCACGTAACTCGATGTATTCACTGTTCTTGATATAGAAGCGCAGTGATACTGCAGTTCCGGGCTGGTGGGTAGGGGTGATGTAGAAGTTCCGGTCGAGATAATAACCAAAAACCTTCGGTGGAGGAGTTCCTGTATTCACCTGAGTAGAGTCGGTACGTATGCCCGGAGTTGCATTGATACGCACGCCCCAGCAGGTAGCTCCCAGGTTGTTACCGTTCGGATTGATTGAGAACACGATATTACCTGAAGCATCGAATACGTCGATCCAGCTGGTTCCGTTAAGTACCGGACAACTTGAATTAACCGTGTAATCGCCGGTAGTAGCGCGGATCACGAACGGTTGCTCATCGGCTCCGATCTCTACATTCGTCATGGTTCGGCCAGTTCCGTCAATATCATCGGTAAATCCGGCAATACCAATACCTTGTCCAATCACCGGTGATGCGCCTCCAATATGCAGGTCATTACCCGATACATACAACGGATCGGCTGACATGGAGTTCAGGTCGTTGTTTGCCGGCGCAGTAAACACGGCACCTTTGAAGGCAGCCAGCGTAGTGTAGCTAGAACCGTTGTAATACGCCACATTCACCCCCCCGTTCACAAAGTAGTTGTTGTAATTCAGGCTTCCGTTATTGCTCACCATGGTAGCTGCTGTAGCATTGGTGATATAAATAGCATAACCGGTGTTGCAATAGAAGTTATTGTTCTGAATGTTTACATTGGCTCGGGCGGCACCTGCAGTAAGCTGTATGCCGTATGCAGTTGACGTAGCAGAGTTCTGATAGATATTATTAAAATATACATTGGTGTAACGGCAATCTTCAATTCCCAGCGCCCTGTAACCAATACTTGTGGTGCTTAACCGGATGAAGTTATTGTAGAAGTTACCATAGGTAGTTTCGCCGTTCAGGTTCACACTGGCCAGACGGAATCCGTTTCCACCTCCCGAATACATTTTATTGTATGAGATGTTGAAGGCTCCGGATACATTCAGAACCTGTGCCAGCTGATCGGCACAACAACCGGTTTTATTGATGGTGTTGTAGCGGATCTTAGGTGCTGCTACATATTGAATGTACAGTGGATGGAATACATCACCTCCCACATTCGAAAATGTGTTGGAATCGATTTCAAGTCCGGCAGTATAGGCCCCCAATACATTGTTGCCTGAGAAGTAAACACCGTAACAATTCCGTATCTGATTGTTTTTCACTTTCAGGTTGGTATTGTTACCCACAGAGTACACCACAGAATTTGTGGTTGATGTATTCCATGCCGATTGTAAGATATTATCACGTACAGTAATATTGTCCGCTTTCTCCGAACCTCCGCTGTTACGCAAATTAATAGTTGGACCACCGGCTGTATTCTGAACAGTCATTTTCTGGATGATCACATTGTCGGCATTGAAGAGGTCGACAACATAAGCACCACCCACATTATACTGCCAGGTTACATTGGTGGCAACGCCTGTTTCCGACTGGAAAGTAACCGTGTTC
>JBGAVF010000096.1:0-9811 GCA_044228315.1 Bacteroidia bacterium
CGGTTTTAATTACACACGTTTTACGGATATGACACGCTGGGTCCTGCTCCTTTTACCGTTGGCTGTTTTCAGTCAAACCCCTCGGGAAAATCCCCGGTATACAAAACCGCTCTGGCTTTTCAATATGTCGTACCGGGCCTCTTTACCGGCTGCTGACCTCTCCATACCCTACGGGTTTTGCAACGGGCTGGGTATTGATCTGCTCTATAAAACCAAAAAGAACTACATCGCCGGAGCGAACGGGTTCGTCATCTTCAGCCGGAACGTAAAGAATACCGATTATATCAATTTTCTGAAAGACCCCAACGGACTCATTTTCCGCGACGATATGACGCCCATTAATCTGAATGCATCGATGCGGGGCGGGGAAGCCCTGCTGGTATTCGGTAAGCTTTTCCCTTCGTTCAAAAAAAATCCGGAATGGTCGTGGCATGTGATCGGGGGGGCGGGATTCCTGCAACACAAATACCTGTTTCGAGCCGGAGGAACCACCCAGTTCAGCACCGCCTACCTGCCCGGGTACGATCGCATGCGCAACGGACCGGCCCTGTGCCAGCAGGTGGGATTTCATTATTTCAGCCTGCTCCGGCTCATCAACTTCAATGTTTCGGCCGAGGTAACGGAGGCATTCACTAAAAACCGCCGTTATTACGATTATGCTACCCGCTCCACCGATACAAAAAACTATACCGATATTTGGGTGAGCCTGAAGCTTTCATGGATGTTGCCCATTAAAACTCGCTCAGGAAAAGAATCACTGTACTTTCAATAATATTTTTCTTCCATGCTGTTTCTTTACCACCTGGCCATTGCCCTGTATTCAGCAGGTATACGGCTGGCTTCGGTGTTTTCTGAAAAAGCTTCCCTGATGCAAAAAGGAAGAGAGGACAGCCTTCGGAAACTGCGAGCCTACGCGAAACAGAATAACCCCCGCACCCTTTGGTTTCATTGTGCTTCGCTGGGTGAATATGAACAGGCCCGTCCACTGATCGAGCTGATACGCACCCATCATCCCGACATTTCCATTGCCCTTTCGTTCTTCTCACCTTCCGGGTATGAAATACAAAAAAACAATACGGAGGTGGCTCTGGTGTTTTACCTGCCTTCCGATACAGAGGCGAATGCCCGGCTTATACTCGACTGCCTGAAGCCTGAAAAAATATTCTTCGTGAAGTATGAGTTCTGGCTTCAGATCTTATTCACTGCCTCGCAACGGAATACGCCCCTTTATCTGATCAGTGCCCTGTTCCGTCCCGATCAGATCTTTTTCCGGTGGTATGGCGGGCTGTTCCGTAAAGCACTGGCCTGCTACACCGGTATTTTTGTACAGGAAGAAAAATCGCAGCAACTGCTGTCTTCCATCGGTGTTGAGTCCGCAGTGAGTGGCGACACACGCTACGACCGGGTATTGAAAAATAAAGAAAGGGCACGCCCGAATGAAGTGGTGAAGGCATTTGGCGGAAGTCGTAAAATACTGGTGGTGGGCAGCAGCTGGGAGCAGGAAGAAAAAATTCTTTTTGATGCCTATCCTACACCGCCCGATTTTAAAATTATTATTGCCCCCCATGCCATTGAACGCACGGTGTATTGCCCGCCCGGTTACCGTTGTGTAAAATATTCCGAAACAAAGAACAACCCGGTTTCCGAAGCCGATATTCTCATCATTGATAATATCGGGATGCTTTCCACCCTGTATGCCATGGCCCACATAGCCTTCGTAGGCGGCGGTTTCCGGGGGGCATTGCACAATATACTGGAGGCAGCTGTATTTGGTATCCCGGTGCTGTATGGCCCCGATTCACCCAAACAACCCGAGGCGGCGGATCTGCAGGCAGGCGGCGGAGGATTTGTGGTAACGGATGCTGCTGCATGTAAAGCATTGATCACCCCGTTGCTGCAGGATGCGAGCCGATACGCCATTGCCGCTGCTGCCTCTCAATCATTTATTACCAGTAGAACCGGAGCTACCCGGCGCATCGCGGAAAGCACCGGGCTGATCTGAAATTCCCACGCATAAAAAAAACCGGCAACACCTGCTGGCATTACCGGTTCTGTTTATAATAACAAACCTGTTAGTGACGCACTACCACGCTGGTAGCATAGAAACGCCATTCTTTCTTCGGGGCTTTCACGGCATCGATCTCTGCTTTGCTGGCACCGGCATCTTCCAGAAAATGTTTCTGTGCTTTTACCGATACTTCATCAAGCGATGGCATGCCATAGAACAATACACTTTTTCCTTTGCTGTCTTTCGGAATGGTAGGCTCTTCATCATCTTCTCCCTCTCCTACCAGTTTAATAAAGGTACTTCCGCCTTTTCCGTCATCCAGACGGAACCAGCAACCTTTCGACTGACATACTTGTGTAATAGTACCTGATACCACGTAGTTCTTGGTAGTATCGAGTTTTTCAGGGGCTGCAAGCAAGGTATTCACATCCTGTGCTTCATCGTAGTTGAACGCTTTGCCGTACAGGGTATCTTCCGGCACGAGGTTGATCTTCGGTTTTTTGGTTTCCGTTGCATTCGCTGAATCGTTGGGCTTGGCAGCACCGGTGGTGCTTTGGTTGCAGGCTGTAAATGAAGCAGCTGCAAGTAGAATAAAGAAATACTTTTTCATAATTGTGAAATGGATTAGATGATTAATTTACTGGATAATTTTTAATTCGTTGATGATGTTGGTAGCACCTCCGAGTTTATCGATGCAGAAAAGCACATAACGGGCATCTACACAAATGGTGCGCTTGTATTGTTTATCGAAGGCAATATCGCCGCTCATGGCTTCCCAGTTGCCATCGAAAGCCAGGCCAATGAGTTCTCCTTTGGCATTCATAACCGGGCTGCCGCTGTTCCCACCGGTGATGTCGTTATTAGTGATGAATGCCACCGGAAGTTGTCCGTTCTTCATGGCATAGCGACCGTAATCCTTTGCTTTGTAAAGGTCGATGAGTTTTGCCGGAAGATCGAAATCTTCATTGCCGGGTTCATACTTTTCCATGATGCCATCGAGGGTAGTATAATATTTAAAATGTACCCCGTCTTTCGGTTCATAGTCCTGTACGTGACCGTAGGTGAAACGTAGCGAAGAATTGGCATCCGGATAAAAGCGACGGTTCGGCTGCATGGCCATCAACCCTTTGATATAGCTGCGTCCCAATCCGCCAATTTCGGCATTGAAGGCATCAATGGTAGGTTTAAAACGGGTGAGGTAATTCTGATACATCTCGCGCACAAATTCAATGGCCAGGTCCCCGCGCAGTTTATCGGCAGTAGGGTTGTTCATGAGATCGGTGAAGCGGGTTTTATTGGCAAAGAGGCTCTTGTTGTATACATCTTCCGCATATTTTGCAAACGACGCTTCTTCACTGGAAGCGGGGTAACGTTCGAAGATCGTTTTTACGAACGGAGCCAGGTCGGCCTTATTGCAATGGGTGTAATAGTAGTTGAGAACCTGGGCGAATATTTTCTGGTCGCTGGCACGGATAAATGTTTTGTACAGGGCATCGATACGTTCGAGGTATTGGGAAGTTATTTTTTTAGTACTGCCCACATCCCCTTTCGCCAGCAGGGTATCGAGGTTGTACCCAATGGAAGCGAGTGAACTGAGGCTGGTGGTAAGAATTCCTTCGGTGATAAAAGTGCGTTGAACCGCTATGCTTCGGTAGTTCTTGTAGGCATTTTCAACACCGGGGATCACATTTTTATAATCCGGCTTGTCAGCGGCCCAGGCATTGAATTCGGCTTCTTCGGCTTTCTTCTCATCATAAATTTTCAGACGCTTCAGCTGCTCGGTTTGCCCGATATAGTATTTCCAGTAATTGGCAATGCCGGCATACTGAGAGGCCAGCAACAGGCGAATGCTGTCGCTTTTATCCATCTGTTCTTTCCATGCCTTCAGGCGTATGTCGCGCAGATCCACCAGGGTAGGATTCACACTGTTTACGGCCACATCGATGCCTTGTGAGAACTCATAGCGGTTGGTGCGTCCGGGAAAACCCATGATCATAGAGAAATCGCCGGCTTTCAATCCCTGGATATTCACGGGCAGAAAATGTTTCGGCTTGTACGGACGGTTATTGGGTGAATAGCTGGCTGCGTGGTTGTTGCTGTCGGCATAGATGCGGAACACACTGAAGTCGCCGGTGTGGCGGGGCCACATCCAGTTGTCAATATCTCCGCCAAATTTCCCGATGCTCCATGGAGGGGTGCCCACCAGGCGAATGTCTTTAAAGCGTTCGAGCACAAACAGGTAATATGCGTTTCCTTTATAGGCTTCACGCACCAGGGCCTCATAGCTGGTACCTTTAATAGTTTCCTCGGTAATGGTTTTATAAATTGCCTGGAGCTTAGCGGCTCTGTCGGCTTCCGATACACCGGCCAGCATTCCCTGCACTTTTGCGGTCACATCTTCCATGCGCACCACAAAGGCAACGGTGAGTCCTTTGGCCGGGCGCTCTTCGGCAAAGCTTTTGGCCCAGAATCCGTTATCCAGAATATTGTCTTTGGTGGTCGACAAATTCACGATCGACTCGTATCCGCAATGATGATTGGTGAACACCAGGCCGTTATTGCTCATAACCTCACCGGTACATCCGCCCCCGAACCATACAATGGCATCTTTCAGTGAGCTTTTATTGGCATCATAAATTTGTTTGGCGGTGAGTTTACATCCCGCTTTTTTCAAATCGGATGAATTTTCTCCGAGCAGTATCGGCAACCACATGCCTTCATCAGGTGGTGTAGCTGCTTTTGCAAAGGCATAGGTAAAAAGTAATAGGAATAAGACGAAACGTTTCATGTACTTGAGGCTTTTTAAAGAGCCGCGAAAGTACTGATTTTTGAAGAATTTACCCGCCGGCAGGAAATCTGCCCGGCTTCCTGTAAAACAGACCCCGACACGGTAAACCATGCCGGGGTCTTTCATGCTTTGTATAAAAATAAAGGGTGTGCTCCACTTACTTCACCGATATATCGGCATAGCGGAAGGTCCAGCCGCATTTCGGGCACTCGCTCTCTTCTTTCACCTTGCACGACAGGGATGAATAAATGATCTTCACCACTTTGGTTTCACCGGGCTTCAGGCTTACTTTGTGATAGATGGTTTTACCGGTGGCATCGGTATAATCGTTGTACACTTTAAAGCTCACTTTCTTGTCAGACTTGTTGGTGTACTCTACGTTGTAGTGGCAGGCCAGCATCATCTTCTTTTTCAACTGTACACGCATGGCCAGCTCCACCGGGGGAATATTGTTCTTTTCCATTTTGACCGATTGTAATTTCCGGGTAACGGTGTTCGACCAGTCTTTTACATTGGAGGAAAAGGTAAAATCACTGAGGTTTTGGGCATTCACAGCAAAGAATACAAACGTGCAACTGATGAATAAAAGAATCTTTTTCATGTGTAAAGGGTGTTTTTGGGTTTAATGGTTAAATAAAAATATTCCCGTTAATGCCCGAAGACAAATACAGGTAAACACAAAAATAAAAAATTCCGGAAATTAAAAGTATTCGGTTACTCTTTTTCTTTGACCAGTTTACCGATATCCTTGATGAGCTGATCCACGGTGAATTGCTGGGTTCCGTCGTACACTCCCCGAACGCGTTGCTTGCGGTCGATGAGGAGCATGCCGCCGCTGTGTACATATTCACCGGCACTGTCGCGGTAGGCCGTGCTGAAATAACCATGGGTAGCGATCTCATAGGTGCTGTCTTCGGTAGAACGCACAAAATGCCATTTGGATGTCTTGATCTGATGCGCGTCCATAAAGGCTTTGATCCGTGGCAGTGTATCATGGTCCGGGTCTACTGTATGGCTCAGAAAATACACATCCGGATCGTTCAGAAACAGGTCGTGCATGCGTTTCATCTGCTGGTTCAGTTTCGGACAAATCGTTTCGCACGACAGGAACACGAAATCGGCCACATACACTTTGCCCATGAATGTTTCGTTGGTGACATAGTTGCCATCCTGATCCATAAACCGGAACGGAGGGATCGTTGGATAAACAGTATCCACTACCTGCTTCCCGTCCACCAGCGTAACTTTGGTGCTGCGTTCACCCAGAATGGGTAACTTATTTTCGGAACAGGAAGAGAAAAAAAAGATGGCAATCAGCGACGAGAAGATAAACGTTGGAAATGTGTGATTCATAGTACACCCGACAGATTATACGGGCCTGCAAAGATAAAACATTCCCCTTAGTGCATGGCTTTAAATAGCACCGACTTCACGGTCTTGTTGTTCTCAACGTCGATAGCGGTTACTTCCATCATGATGTCCATGGTTCCTGAAAACCCGGAAGCATTCCAGGTTTCGTTGAAAGAGTATGCTGTTACATCGTGCACCCCGGGTTCAATGGAATAGAGCGTAGTGCCAGTTCCGGCCAGTTTAAGTTCAACTTTCAGCGAATGCAAGCTCTTATCGGTTATTTCCGCCTTCATAATGATGGCCGTGCCCGAATCAATGACCTGTCCGGCCGAAGGACTTGTAATGGTAATTCCGGGAGCGTCTTTATCCTTAAAGCAGGAAACCAGAAAAAATACCGGTAACAGAAGAAGTATCAGGTGTTTCATAGCATTGTACGGATGGTTTTCAAAGAAACAATTATTTCTTTATTTGAAGGTGCCGGTACCCTAAAGTTTTTTCAATAAATTGCCTGCAAAAATATCTACATGATACGCACTTTTGCCCTTCTTCTTTCTTGTTTATTGTTTTTACGTATCAGTGCCCAGCCGGGCTTTCCGGTGAATGGTGTGCAGAACCCCCTTAATACGGTGTATGCATTTACCCACGCCACCCTATACACAGCCTACGATACAAAACTTGAGGATGCCACCCTTATTGTAAAAGGAGGAACCATACTGCAGGTTGGCACACAGGTAAGTATACCGGCAGGTGCAGTTATTACCGATCTTACCGGCAAAACCATTTACCCGGCCTTCATTGATGCGTTTACGAATTACGGCATGCCCGATACCCGCAGTAACGGCAATAACGGATCCCCGCAATTTGTGAGCAATAAAAAAGGGGCCTTTGGATGGAATGAAGCGATACGGGCCGAGTTTTCGGCTGCTTCGGGTTTTGCGAAAAATGAGAGTGCCGCTGCCGGATACCGTTCGGCCGGATTTGGCTCGGTATATACCTTTAAAAACGACGGTATAGTGCGGGGCAGCGGTTGTGTGGTATCGCTGGGTGATGTGCGAGAAAATGAACTCATGCTGAAGCAGCAGGCCGGCGCCAATTACAGTTTCGATAAAGGAAGCAGTCCCCAGGATTATCCTTCATCGCTCATGGGAAGCATAGCCCTGCTGCGTCAAACCTATTACGATGCGAAATGGTATGCACAGCAGAATACAGTGACCGACCTTACGTTACAGGCCTTCAATGCCCTGCAGAAAATGCCTCAGATATTTGATGCCGGTGAAAAATGGAACGTGCTGCGTGCCGATAAGGTAGGCGATGAATTCGGGGTACAATATGCTATCAAAACCAACGGTTCGGAATACCAGCGTATACAGGAAATAAAGAATACACGGGCCACACTTATAGTTCCGGTTTGTTTTCCGGCCCCGTATAATACCACTGATGTGTATGATGCCCAGCGTATCAGCACCACCGATATGCTGCACTGGTATTTTGCACCATCGAATCTTGCACTTCTTGAACAAAATTCCATTGACTTTTGTATTACGGCCTACGGGTGCGATGCCGGTACTTTTCTGAAAAACCTGCGCACTGCGGTTCAACGCGGACTGAGCGAAAAAGCAGCCCTAAAGGCCCTGCTCTATCAGCCGGCCCGCTTATTCGATATAGAAAATCTGGCAGGTTCCCTGAAACCCGGCATGCCGGCCAACTTTATCATCAGTTCCGGCAATATTTTTATTCCGTCCACCGTACTGTATGAAAACTGGATCCAGGGCAAGAAATTTGTTCTGCAGGATATGAACATTCCCGATGTTCGCGGTACTTATGATCTGTACTTCAGCCACAAAATGCTGCTGGGCACAATGCTGATCAGTGGTGACCGTGCCCACCCTCAGGCAAAGGTGATCACAACCGACACCTTGCAGGCAACTCTTACAACCCAGAATGATTTCTATTCTCTGGCTTTTGATGCGGGAAAATTAAAGTATACACTTACCGGAACCTATTCATCGTCAGAGAAAAAGTTCACTGGAAACTTTACCAACAGCCTGGGCGAAACCGCTAACTGGGAAGCCGTGCTTACCCGTGCCCCGGATCCGAAAAACAACGCCTCCGACAACACGGTAAAAGTGGTAAAACCGGAACTTCCCATGCGTTACCCGTTCACCGATTTTGGTTGGACCGAAGCACCGAAGCAGGAAACCATTTTATTTAAAAACGCCACGGTATACACCTGCGAAAATGAAGGCATACTGAAGCAAACCGATGTGCTGGTAAGCAACGGCAAGATACAGCAGATCGGTAAAAACCTGCAGGCAGCCAATGCCCGTGTTATAGATGCAGAAGGCAAGTATATAACCCCGGGTATCATTGATGAGCATTCGCATATTGCGATATGGTACGGCGTAAACGAAGGGACGCAAAGTGTTACGAGTGAAGTACGTATAGGCGATGTATTGTGGCCCGAAGACATCAATATTTACCGGCAACTCGCCGGAGGGGTTACTTCATCACATCTGTTGCACGGCAGTGCCAATACCATTGGCGGACAAACTCAGCTGATAAAACTGCGATGGGGAAAAAGTGCTGAAGAGATGAAATTTGAAGGCGCTGATGGGTTTATAAAATTTGCTTTGGGTGAAAATGTGAAGCAATCGAACTGGGGTGATCGCCAAACCGTTCGTTTCCCACAAACCCGCATGGGGGTAGAACAGGTATTGCTCGATGCCTTTACCCGTGCCAAAGAATACCAGAAAGCACAGGCCGCGTTCATTGCCCGCAGTAATGATAAGAAAAATAAAGAGGCGCTGGTTCCTGTTCGTCGCGATCTGGAACTCGATGCCCTTTCGGAAATCCTGAATAAAAAACGTTTCATCACCTGCCACAGCTACGTACAAAGTGAGATCAATATGCTGATGCACGTAGGCGATAGTATGGGATTTACCGTAAACACCTTTACACATATACTGGAAGGGTACAAGGTGGCTGATAAAATGAAAGCCCATGGAGCCAACGCCAGCAATTTTGCCGACTGGTGGGCGTATAAATTTGAAGTGTACGATGCCATACCGTATAACTCGGCCATAATGACCCGCGTAGGGCTGAATGTAGCTGTGAACAGCGATGATGCAGAGATGGCACGTCGCCTAAACCAGGAAGCAGCCAAAAGCATGAAATACGGCAATCTCACCGCCGAAGAAGCCATTCGTTTATGTACGATCAATCCGGCTAAAATGCTGCATATCGATCAGCGTACAGGCAGTATTAAAACCGGAAAGGATGCCGACCTGGTGATCTGGAATGCCGATCCGCTGAGTATTTATGCCAAACCGCTTTTCACACTGGTAGACGGCACCATTTATTTTGATGCGGCGGAACAAAAGAAACGGGATGAACAAAATGCAGCCGACCGTGCTTTTCTGATGCGTAAGATGACCGAGATGGTGAAAGCCGGTGAAAAAGCCAACAGCGCCGTAAGCGAGGAATACCAGCTCTACGATTGCGAGAGCCTGGAGGGGGTACATTAAAACTTGCTTATGCTTCTCCTTATTCCTTTACGATAGTTTTAGATACATATCCATTTGCTTTAATAAAGTAAATACCACTGGCCAAATGTTGCATATTAATGGTAGTAGAGTTTACGCAGGTTGCTGATACCATAAGCTGAC
>JBGAVF010000097.1:0-9771 GCA_044228315.1 Bacteroidia bacterium
AGGTATTCATTCAACACCGTCAGTTTCAGTGATGCATTGATATCGAGAAGACGTTCGGCCAGCACCTCCGCCTTGTGTTTGTTTTCGGTACTGATGAGGGCCGGGAGCTGACGGTTCCGGTTACTGGCTTCCACTACATCCGCGTCTACAATCGTCATACTCCCAACACCGCTTCGGGCAATCATTTCGGCACATATACCACCCACACCACCGAGACCTACCACTATTACATTGGCACGCATCAATCGCTCAATGGCTTCATCGCCCAGCAAAAGCCGGGTTCGTGTCATCCAGGGTTCTATCATAGGTTGTTTTCGTCGGGAACGGTCGGGTCGGGATGGATGGCACCGGGTTGTGGGTTGGTATCCGTTTCGGCAGCCATGTTGTTCCCTGTTTCTTCGTTGGCGTTTACTTCGGTGTGTTCTGCAGTATCGGTTGTTTCGGTGTTCTCTGTTACAGGGGCAGGGGTGTGTTTAAAAAACACACGCTGAAACAACAGTATACTCACTATGCCAACACTGATGGATGCATCGGCAATATTAAATACCGGGCGGAAAAACTGAACATGCTGATCGTGCCAGATGGGAACCCAGGAAGGCAGATACCCATCATAGATTGGAAAATACAACATGTCGATTACGCGCCCCTGAAACCACGGAAGATGCTGGCTCCGGAATACGACCCCGTAGAATACACTGTCGATGATGTTTCCCATGGCACCGGCCAGGATCAGGGAAACGCAAACGATGAACCACTTGTTCGCATTCATTTTTATCTGACGCAGCATGTAATAAATGATAATGAACACTGCCACAATGCGGAACAGAGTAAGCGATACTTTGCCAATGGTTCCACCCAGTTCAATGCCGAAGGCCATACCGTTGTTTTCGGTATAATACAGCATGAACCAGTTTGGGATCAGAATTTTATGAGTATCGTACAGGTTGGTATGCACCCAGTATTTCAGTCCCTGATCGGCACATAAAACCAGCACAACAATAGCAAAAGGAATGAGGTATTTTTTCAAGATTCAAACGATGGGTTACAGGTTAAAAAAAACAGGATAAACCGCTGGCTTATCCTGTTATGCAATGCTATTTATAAAAGGATAAAATACAATTATACTTTACCCAGTTTAGCTTCAATACTTACGGTGGTATGCGGCACGGCACGTAAACGTTCTTTCGGAATCAGTTTGCCGGTAACGGCACAGATGCCGTACGTTTTGTTCTCTATGCGCATAAGGGCAGCTTCCAGGTTGCCGATGAACTTACGCTGACGGGCAGCCATCTGGCTCAGGTGTTCTTTTTCCTGGGTAGCTGAACCATCTTCAAACGTGGCGTATGAACTTTCGGTATCGGTGGCACTGTTATCAGAAATATTGTTTAGGGCTTCTTTCAGGTTATCGAGCTCCTTGCGTGCTGATGCCAGTTTTTCGTTGATCAGTTTGCGGAACTCTTCAAGTTCAACATCACTGTAACGGGTTTTGCCGATATCTTCAATGACGGTTTTCTTTTGCTGTATGCTGGTGAATACCGGTTTCTCTTTTTCCAGTGGTTTATCCTGAAACGGGGTATTGGTGCTTGAGTCGATTTTGGTTGCTTTTTCAACCACTATTTTCTTGGCACTGATTACCGGTTTCGGAGCCGGAGCGGCTGGTTTTACTTCAGGTTTGGCGGGTGCAGCCGGTGCTTTTTTTACCGGAGCAGCCGGTGCTTTAGCCTGAACAACCGGTTTTTTTGCCGGAGCTACCGGTTTTGCCGGTGCTTTCTTGGCCGGAGCTGCCGGTTTTTTAACCGGGGCGGCTTTCTTGGCAGGAACAACTTTCTTGGCCGGTTTCACCGGAGCTTTTTTAGCCGGTGCGGCTTTCTTTACCGGTGCTGCTGGTTTTTTGGCCGGTGCAGCCTTCTTTACCACTTTTTTAGGGGCCGGTTTGGCTTTAACCGCTTTTGGAGCCGGTTTTACAACTTTTTTCACCGGTTTAGCCGGTGCTTTTGCCTTTGCCGCCGGTTTCGGAGCCGGTTTTGCTTTTTTAACAGGTTTCTTAACAGCCGGTTTTGCTGCTTTCTTGGCCGGAGCTGGTTTTGCGGGTTTTTTCGCCGGTGGTGCTTTTTTTACAATTTTTTTAGCCATACGTTTCGGTAGTTTTAAGCTTTGGAAATTCTTATTTTAGCTTTAATATCCTCAATTTCAATACTTTGACCCTCATCAACCAGTTCACTGAAAGCAATTCGGTTCGCTAAAATTTCCGCGCAAATATAAGAAGAAAATTGATTTACAACAGGCAAAAGCGGTGTCCCTGCTTCAATTTCCACATTGATTTTATCGGTCAGTTCCAGATCACTTTCCTTCCGCATATTCTGAATCCGGTTGATCAGTTCACGGGCTACCCCTTCCTGCTGTAATTCAGGGGTAATCGTAACATCAAGCGCCACAGTTATTGAACCTTCATTGGCCACCTTCCATCCCGGTATGTCAACCGGTATTATTTCTACATCTTCCGGCAATAGCTCCACCGCTTCCCCCTCCAGGGTGAATAGATGCTTTTCCAGCATCTCGATATCTTCAATCACAGCTTCCCCGTTTTCAAGGGCATACTGTTGTATGGCTTTCATCAGTTTACCGTACTTTTTACCCAGCGACTTAAAGTTCAGCTTCAGGTTCTTTACCAGCTTTACATCGCCTTCATTCACCAGTTCCACTTCTTTTATATTCAGTTCCGACTTCAGCAGATCTTCTACCGACAGCAGATTCTCCCGCATGGACTCATTAAGTACCGGAATCTGAAGTTTTTGCAATGGTATACGCACCTTAATATTCTCTTTCTTACGGATTCCCAGCACCATACTGCAAATATCCTGTGCAATCTGCATTTTGTCCTGCAGGTTGGTGTTGATCCATGCTTCCTGCGCCACAGGCAGATCCGACAAATGCACGGAGGTTTCGTTATCGGGCGACAGGTTGCGGAACATCCAGTCGGTGAAGAAAGGGGCTACCGGACAAGCCAATTGACAAGTGACGGTAAGGCAGGTATATAAAGTATGATAGGCTGCTTCCTTATCAGCCGAGAGTTCGCCTTTCCAGAACCGGCGTCGCGATAAACGTATGTACCAGTTACTGAGGTTGCGGTCCACAAAATTTTCGAGCAAACGAACCGCGCGGTGGGGTTCATAGCTTTCATAACAGGTATTGACCTCTTTTATAAGGCTTTGCAAACGCGACAATATCCATCGGTCGAGTTCATTATAGGACTCCGGTGCAGGTTTGGCAGCATGGTATTGCCATCCGTCTACATTGGCATACAGCGCAAAGAAGGAATAGGTATTGTATAAAGTGCCGAAGAATTTGCGCTGCACTTCTTTCACCCCTTCCATGTCAAATTTCAGGTTGTCCCAGGGGGCCGCATTTCCGATCATATACCAGCGCAGGGCATCGGCACTGTATGTTTCAATGGCTTCGAACGGCTCCACGGTATTGCCCAGCCGCTTGCTCATCTTCTGCCCGGTTTTATCGAGCACCAGTCCGTTACTCACCACATTTTTATAAGCCACACTGTCGAATACCAGTGCCGCTATAGCATGCAGTGTAAAAAACCAGCCACGGGTCTGGTCAACGCCTTCTGCGATAAAATCGGCCGGGAAGTTGACCGGTGTACCTTTCCCCATGTAATGCGATTGTGCATACGGCATAGAGCCGCTGTCGAACCATACATCAATGAGATCCAGTTCACGGTACATCCGTTTTCCCGAATCGGAAACCAGAATCACTTTGTCGATATAGGGGCGATGCAGGTCGAGTGCGCCATCTTCGAGAGCATAGGCAGAATTGTCGATTCCGGCCTTTGAAGCCTTCTCGATTTCCTGCTTTAACTCTTCAATGCTGCCAATACATTTCTCCTCCAGCGCATCTTCTGTGCGCCACACCGGCAATGGAATTCCCCAATACCGGGAACGCGACAGGTTCCAGTCCTGAAGATTCTCGAGCCAGTTGCCAAAACGACCGGTGCCGGTACTTTCCGGTTTCCAGTTGATGGTTTTGTTGAGTTCAATCATCCGGTCCTTCACGGCAGTGGTTTTAATGAACCAGCTGTCGAGCGGATAATATAAAATGGGTTTATCGGTACGCCAGCAATGCGGATAACTGTGTTCGTACTTCTCAATACGAAACGCCTTGTTCTCCATTTTGAGTTTTAAGGCGATACGTTCATCAACACTTAAATACTTTGTAAGGTTTTTAATGGTGTCTTTCCAAACCTCTTTCTGAATTTCAAGTTCTGCCTGTTTCTCTTCTTCGGTAAGGTATTGTTCCTTCACATATTCATGGGCGAAGTCGGTGACTTCAGCCAGAAAGCGTCCCTGACGATTCACCAGGGTAAGCGAACCGATACCCTGCTGGCGTGCGGCCCTGAAGTCGTCGGAGCCAAAGCTGGGAGCAATATGTACGATACCGGTACCGTCTTCGGTAGTTACAAAATCACCGGTGATCACACGGAAGGCATCCCCGTCGGTGGGTTGCATGTACGGCATCAATTGCTCGTAACGGAGTCCCTCCACGTCGGACCCTTTACATTCATTGAGCAGCACATACGGAACTTTTTTATCACCGGGTTTATAGGCATCAAACGCTTCATTGCCCTGAAATGCCGCATCAAAATAGGCTGAAAGCCGGTCCTTGGCGAGCACGGCATAGATGGTTTCAGAAGAATACGGGTTCTTGGTTTTAATAAGGGCATAGGTAATATCCTTTCCAACCGCCAGGGCTGTGTTCGAAGGAAGTGTCCACGGGGTAGTGGTCCATGCCAAGAAGTAGAGGTCGTTACCTTTTGCAGCCTCCAATGCCTTTACTGCATCCCAGCCAACGGCCTTAAAAAGAGCCACCACGGTGGTATCGGTAAGTGGTTTATAGGTTCCAGGCTGATTCAGTTCATGGGTACTTAACCCTGTGCCGGCTGCCGGTGAAAAAGGCTGTATGGTATACCCTTTATACAGATATCCTTTCGAATATATTTGTTTCAGAAGCCACCAAACACTTTCTATATAATTATTCTCATACGTTACATAGGGGTGATCCATGTCGACCCAATACCCCATTTTTTCCGTAAGGGAATTCCAGGCTCCGGTATAACGCATCACAGCCTCTTTGCACTTTTTGTTATACTCTTCAATGCTGATGCTCACACCAATATCCTCTTTCCGTATGCCCAGTTCCTTTTCAACACCCAGTTCAACCGGAAGTCCGTGGGTATCCCATCCGGCCCTGCGTTCCACCTTATATCCGGCAAGGGTTTTATACCGGCAAAATATATCTTTTATGGTACGCGACAGCACATGGTGTATGCCCGGCATCCCGTTGGCACTGGGAGGGCCTTCGTAGAAAACGAATCCGGGGGCATCGTTGCGCGATTGGATGCTTTTTTCGAAAATGGATGCCTCTTTCCAGTATTTCAGGATTTCCTGCTCTATGGATGGCATGTGTAACTGCTTAAACTCAGGGTATCTCATACGTACAATCAAGCCGCGAAAATACATAAATATAGTTTTAGGTACTTTCAATCCGGTTGCCGGATCATGGTGGTGGTTACTCACAATACGTCAGCACGCTCAAACCATTGATTTTAAGGTATTTTTCAGGTAATTGTCTGATTATTATTGAAATTCAAAATTTTACCGATTTAGTTAAAAGTATGACCGATTTAAGACTTTAGGTTAAAAGGAATGTGTAAATTTGTTAAAGAAGATTAGTAACGAAGTCTAAAATTACGGTAACAGATGATGGAACAACCCAAAGGATTCATTTTATTTTCAGAAGAAAATCAGGGACTTGCTCAGGCAGTAATTCTTTACTTCCAAAGCAATGGTTACCGCATGGAACTCATACACAGCGTGCAGTCGGCTGCCCAGTGCGTGCTTCATGAAGAGGTTTCACTTTGTATTCTGGATCTGGATTTTAACACCAATGTGAATCTGGCACTGGCAAATGATTTGCGAACCATTCGCAAGGATCTGCCCATCCTTTTGTTAAAAAGTGAGATATTGAACCTGAAATCCATTCACGGGTATAACGAATACATCGATGATTACTTTAAGAAGCCTTTTACCATGTCGGAGTTGCTGATGAAGGTAGAAGCGTTTCTCGCCATTTCTAAAAACAGCAAAGGGGAACATCAGAGTTGCTTTACCATGCATGATGTGACCCTCGACTACAATAATCATACACTGGATGTAGCCGGTCAGGTTACCAAACTTACCTTAAAAGAGGCCCGATTGATGCGTTATTTCTTTATGCATAAAGATGTGTTGCTGAAACGGGAAGAGATACTGATCGCCGTTTGGGGTAAGAACGATTTTTTCCTTGGACGCAGTATGGATGTATACATTACCCGATTGCGTAAATACCTAAAGGCATCCGCCTCGGTATCCATTGAAACCCTGCATACCATCGGTTACCGTCTGAATACCGTGGCCCGTCAGAATCTGTAGGGTTTTCCTGTTTGTGTCTGCCGGCCGTACGGTTGTTTACAAAAACTTACCGGCTTTTTCCGAAGATGATTTCCAGTAAATAAAATTCCGTTTTTCTTTTTGTGTGGGGTTTGCCAGTTCTTTCAAGCGGTAGTCGGCAAAAAATACGCCTTTTCCTTTCAGTATGATTTCTTCAGTATTGCCGTTTCGAAGAATGGAAAGTACGGCCGTATCTGATGCTGACAGCGCTTCATGATCCTCGGGAGAATCGGTGAACGTGTTGCCGTTGATGGCTTTGAGCACATCTCCTTTTGCAAGGCCAGAGGTATACGCGCTTGAATCAGGTGCAATGCCCAGTATACTGAAATTTCCGTTCCGGTTTTCAGTTTTAATGCCGTAAAGGTACTGCAGTGATTTTGAAGGCACTCTCTCTACACACAACCCGATGTATTGCAGGCAACGGTTGAGGTGCTGCTCAATACGACCGGTTCCGTGTATGAGTTCCTGAAAAAACCAGTCGTAGCGGTGGCCGGTAATTTGTTCCAGGATCATCTTCACATCTTCCTCGGTATAGCCCAATCCGTTTTTGTAAAAATCGTTGTATAGTGAACGCATACATGCATCGAGACGGTATTCGGCATCGGTTTGTTCAATTATGCAGGCATCAAGAATCAGGGCACACAACATGCCTTCGGTGTAAATATTGACTTTTCGTTCGGGAATACCGGGCACATACCCATCGAGCCAGGTATCGGTGCTGCTGTCGGCAAGTGACTGGTGAAATCTGCCGTAATTATGAAAATGCTTGTTGAGCTGCACGTTCACCTCGCTGAAATACTGGTTCAGTGAATATACACCCGACCGAAGGAGGATAAGATCTCCGTAGTAGGTGGTTATGCCTTCGTAAATATATCCGAGTGAACAGTAGTTCTCTTTGGTGAAATCATACGGCAGCATGGCTTGCGGACGAATCCGCTTCACATTCCACAGGTGAAACAGCTCGTGGCTGCACAATCCGAGGAAGTCGTTGTAGATCGAATCCTGCATCAGGGCTGTACCGGGCCCCAGTGCATTCACCGAGCTCGACATATGTTCCACGCCATGGTGGAACGGTTCCGGCATCATCTGCATCAGAAAATGATATTCTTTGCATTCGCAATCACCAAACAAGTGAATTTGTTCGCGGGTAAACTGACTAAAATCTTCGAGGATGCGTTTTTCATCGGCTACCACCTCTCCCTGAAACCACAAATGGAAATGGGTGTTTCCTGATTCATAGCGAAAGTGTTTCATTGCAGCCGAAGCTATGAGAGGGCTGTCAGCCAAATGATCAAAAGAGTCGGCCAGTAAAGTGTGTTTTGTAAGTTTGGGCAATTGGGTGGCAATATGGTACGAAGCCGGAAGTATGAACTGAAGTTGTATGGGTTCATGCATACGGCCCACCACATACATAAAGCAGTTTACCGGGTTCAGATAAAGCTGGGTGGCATCGAGGTAGGATGAACCGGCGTTCAGAACGGCTGCGTAGTAACGGTACCGAACCACGATGTTTTCTTCTTTTCCGGCTTCAATTTTCCAGCAGTCTTTGCTGATTTTCTCAAAAGGGATGGGCTGCATCAGCGTATTGAACACCTGAACATGCTGAACGTTCTGAGCAAAGTTTCCGATTTCATACCGACCCGGTCTCCAGGAAGGCAGTTGAATGAACAGTTCTCCGGGAGTAATGTTATCGATGTAAAAAGCAAAGTCAATGAAATGATGCTGGGGCAGGCTGTAAGATATATCGTACTTTAACATAAACCGCTGGAATTTAATAAATGAATGGATGCCAAAGAAAGTAATGAAGGACTCACTTATACCCTCATGATCTTGAATGTCATTTCCTTTGCCTTTCAGATCAAATTCATGCAGATACTGAATAACACGTAAACACTTATCCGGCGGATAGTTTTTGCAATACCTTATATAATCCTTGGCGAAAAAGGGGTTAATGCCAGCCGTGGTGGCTATGCCCCGTTCACTGTAATCGCGGTTCTGGTGAATCACCAGTAATTTGCTGAATAAATTATACAGAATACTCAGCACCGGAATAATTGAGGCATCCTTCGGGTTGGATTCGAAATACTGAATGATCTTTTGGGCTTTGAAGAAATTACCGTCGCCTACTGCCTTCTGAAACTCAAACATGTTGAAATCGCGGCTGACCCCAACGTATTGCTCTACATGATCAGCCGTAATTTCCTGATGATCCTTTATGTTGATCAGCAATTTATCAATTTCATTGGCAATTTTACTGAGGTCAT
Source organism: Bacteroidia bacterium (assembly GCA_044228315.1). Lineage (GTDB taxonomy): Bacteria > Bacteroidota > Bacteroidia > UKL13-3 > UKL13-3 > CAINMV01. The sequence continues at coordinate 8,762 of JBGAVF010000097.1, forward strand.
TACCAAGTAATTCTGTAAGCATACTGATGGCTTTGGGCTGTATGGCAATATTTTTCCCTTTGCAGTATTTTTCAACCCAGGCCGTTAGCGAATATTCAGGGATGGCATTGCTTTCAAATACAACATACTTTTCCTTCACCAGTTTCAGAAACTTGCCCCGGGCATCCATCTTTTTATGTTTGTGGCAAATAACCAGAATGGTGGAAGGCAACGGATGCTCGAGATAGGGCAGGAGTTCATCCAGTTTCTTTGTTTCCTGTGCCTCTTTCAGAATGATCACCTGTCGGTCGGCCATCATGGGATAGCGGCGGGCTGCGTTCAGCACAGCGTTCATGTCCGCATCTTTTCCGTAGAAGATGGTCTGATTGAACGCTTTCTCCATCTCATTCAGCAAATGATGCTCCATATAATCACTTACCACGTCGATGAAATACGGCTCTTCACCGTGCAATACATATACCGGAGCAATATCCTGCTTTTTAATAGCAGAAATAATTTCCTCAGCACTAACCCCTTTGCTTGCTTTAGCCATGTTCTGAAAATAACAGTAATTTTGAAAGGTGAATCTCCGGCAACTGAACTTTCCTTCTTACGAATTCCGTATTCAGAATACACAGCAAAAAAACCTAATTTTCGACATAATTCGAAAAAAATTTGTCACCCTCACACCGGAGGAATGGGTGAGGCAGCATGTAGTTCATTATCTCATTCATGAAAAAGGGGTTTCCCCCAATCGCATTGCGGTTGAATATGCACTCACCTGGAACGGCATGAACCACCGCTGTGATGTGCTGGTGTTCGATGCAGGTTTCAATCCGTGGCTTATTGTGGAATGTAAGGCCGCCGATGTTGCGGTGAATCAGCCCGTTTTCGATCAGATCGCCCGGTACAACATGAAGCTGAAGGTGCCGTTATTAATGGTAAGCAATGGCCTGTTGCATGTTTACGCACGCATTAATTTTGACGACAAAACGGTGGTATATATTCCGGAACTGCCGGTGAGCTGATCA
>JBGAVF010000098.1:0-9757 GCA_044228315.1 Bacteroidia bacterium
TGTACAATACAAACATGTTTATGCCCAGATGCATCCAGCTACCGTGCAAAAATCCGCTGGTAAGTCCACGGTACCATTGCTTCCGGTGCACCGTCATGTATGCATTCAGCACCCAGTTGTGCATCAGCTCTTCATTATTGAATGCCGCAATACTCACCAGGCAGGTGATGATGATAATGATTACAGTAAGGGAAAGCATGCAGGGGGAATCAGGCGGTACGCGTCAGTAATACGGGCTATTAATGAATGAGGGATTTATAAGGCAGCGCTTACTGAACGTTCAAATTCCTGCATGGTATCGACCAGAGCCTGAACACTTTCAATAGGCAACGCATTATACAGTGAAGCACGGAAGCCACCTACACTGCGATGGCCTTTGATGCCGTCGAGATGGCGTTCTTTCGCCAGCTTCAGAAAAGCCTCTTCCTGTGTAGTGTCGTTCATCACAAAGCATACATTCATGCGGCTGCGGTCCTCAATGGCGCAGGTACCTTTAAATAACGGGTTACGGTCAATCTCGGCATAAAGGATTTCTGCTTTGGCTTTGTTTCTCTCTTCCATGGCTTCAACACCTCCCATCTCTTTCACCCATTTCAGGGTTTCCAATGCCACATAAATTGCAAAAACTGGAGGTGTATTATACATGCTGCCGTTTTTAATATGAATACGGTAGTCGAACATGGTAGGGATCTTACGGGTTACTTTACCAAGTATCTCATCCTTTATAATCACCAGTGTAACACCGGCCGGGCCCATATTTTTTTGAGCGCCGGCATAGATAAGTGCGAATTTACTTACATCAACCGGGCGACTGAAGATGTCGCTGCTCATATCGCAAACTACCGGTATCGGACTGGCCGGAAACTCGAACATTTCGGTGCCAAAAATGGTGTTGTTACTGGTACAATGAAAATACTTGTTGTCGGACGGAATGGTATATCCTTTCGGGATGTAGGAGTAGTTTTTATCTTCACTACTGGCCACCACGTTTACATTACCAAAAAAGCCGGCTTCTTTGGTGGCACGTTGTGCCCATTCACCGGTTTTCAGGTATGCGGCGGTTTCGTTCTCATCCAGCAGGTTCATAGGCACCATATCGAACTGGGTACTGGCTCCTCCCTGCAGGAAAATCACGCTGTAACCGGCAGGAACATGCAGCAGGTCTTTTACTATTTGCGTGGCTTCGGCTACTACGGCTTCATATTGCTTGCTACGGTGCGAAATTTCAAGGATACTCAGGTTCATTCCGGCGAAATTTTCGATCGCTTTCATGGAATTTTTAATAGCACTCTCAGGAAGAATTCCCGGGCCTGCAGAGAAGTTGTGGACTTTTGTCATGAGATGTTTTTTTGATGAATAATGGGACGAATAAAATTCGGATGCAAATGTACCATTTACTCAAGGATTATAAAAAAAGGCCGCCGGTTAGGGCAGCCTTTTTTGTTTTAGCAGTGAGATGTTGATTACTTACCGCTTACCGAATCAGGACGCATTTTGTTAATGGCCTTGATCATGGTGAACAAAACCAGTGCAATGATGATGAAGTTCAACGTAGTTTGAATGAAGTTGCCGTATTTGATCTCGGCTTCTCCCACTTTGTAAGAAAGCTTTGAAAAATCGACACCGCCAATAAGCAAACCGACGATCGGCATAATAATGTCGTTAACCAGCGAGTCAACGATCTTCCCGAAAGCAGCACCGATAATAACACCAATGGCCAGGTCCATAACGTTGCCTTTCATGGCGAACTCTTTGAATTCAGATGCAAATCCCATAATTATTGTGGTTTAAAGGGTTAGAGATAGTAACATATAGCAAAGATACTATCTGATGCTATCTGTCGAATTCAGGGTACATTAAGATTTCAACATTGGAAGCCGACTTTTGAACAATCAGCCGGTTTATGGTTCGGGCGAGTAAAACATCACTGGCCGAATGGTACTTCAATGATTTCCCTTTCAGTAACTTATCGGTAAGCCCGGAGATCGCAATGGCAATCTTTTCTCCCAATCGGTGTTCGGCACGCGGCCCTGTAAGCATGGAAGGCTGAAGGATGTAAAGATTTTCAAATCCGAGGGCCTTACAATCCTCTTCCAGTTCGCCTTTTACCCGGTTGTAAAAAAACGCGGAACGGGCATCGGCACCAATGGCACTCAGTAAGATCATCTTTTTACAGCCGTTCGCTTTCGCCACCCGGGCTACTTCCAGCGGGAAATCGTGGTCGATCCGGTAAAAGGCATCGCGCCCTCCGGCTTTTTTCATGGTGCTGCCAAGGCAATGAATGAATACATCGCATTGAATGAAGGCATGGTAGTTATGCAGGTTTTCAAAAGAAGTAACCAACTCCCGCAATTTTTCGTGGTTGATATGCGTTTCTCTTCGAACTATGATACGTACCGTGCGCACCGCAGGGTTATCAAGCAATTGTCTCAGCGTTTCACTGCCAACCATTCCTGTGGCACCAATAAGCAATACGTCGTATTGATCAGTCATTTTTAATTAAAAGAATCCGTTCCGTTTACGGGTAGTTGTACTGCGCCCACCGAACAACATGCTGAAGGTACTGCGCACCAATTGTGCTCCAATGGTTTTTACAATAGGGGCATTAATGATCTTTTCAAAAGTGCTTTTCTCGCTCTTCGAGGCCGGCTTTGTGGTTTCTTCGTCATCTTTCTTGTCTTCGTCGTCGGCCGGTTTTTGTTTGATGCGTTTCTCCAGCATCTCAAAAGCACTTTCCGGGTCTATAGCATCTTTGTATTTTTTATATTTATCACTGCCTTCGTAATTCTTTTTGTAGTCTGCTTCCGGCATGGGGCCCATGATGGCACGGGGCGGGGTAAGGTGGGTGGCGGCTACTTCGGTAGGGATTCCTTTTTCATTCAGCACAGTAATAAGCGCTTGTCCGATTCCCAGTGAGGTGAGCATTTTGTCGATGGCATAAAAATCACTTTTCGGATAGGTCTTCACTACTTTCGACAAGTTATCGGCATCATTGGGTGTGAAGGCACGTAAAACATGCTGAAAGCGGTTTCCCAACTGAGCCAGCACGGTATCCGGTACATCAGTGGGTTGCTGGGTGCAGAAAAATACGCCGACCCCTTTTGATCGAATGAGACGAATTACCTGTTCGATCTGATCCATGAATGCTTTTGAGGCATCCTTAAAGAGGAGGTGGGCTTCATCCAGGAAGAATACCAGTTTGGGTTTGTCGAGGTCACCGGCTTCCGGCATATTATGATACAGCTCGGCGAGCAGGGAAACCATAAACGTTGAAAACACCACCGGACTGCTTTGCATATCGGAGATATTGAGCAGGCTTATCACACCCTTTCCATCCACTTTTTCAAACAGATCATCAATATCGAAACTCTTCTCCCCAAAGAGTTGTCCAACCCCCTGTTGTTCCAGTGCCACAATTTTACGCAGAATAGTACCTGAGGAGGCAGACGATATTTTACCGTAACTTTCCTTTATTTCTGCGGCACCCGGTCCATCGGTGAGATAATTCAGTACCTTCTTAAAATCGGCCAGATCTACCAGTGGCAATCCTTTATCGTCGGAATATTTAAAAATAATATTCACTACACCCTGTTGGGTATCGTTAAGCTCAAATACTTTGGAAAGCAATACCGGTCCGAATTCGGAGACGGTGGCCCGCATTTGTGAACCAAGTTTACCGGATAAGGAATACAATTCTACCGTAAACCCACCCGGTGTAAAAGGTATTCCCAGCGCTTTGGCACGGTCTACCAGCTTTGGATTGGAAGTGCCGGGCATGCCCAGCCCGCTTACATCCCCTTTAATATCACTGAGGAAAACCGGAACACCGGCATCACTCAGTTGTTCAGCCAGCACTTGAAGAGTTCTTGTTTTACCACTCCCGGTGGCTCCTGCAATGAGACCATGACGGTTCATCATTCGGAGCGGAAGGTTTATCTTTGCCTCCGGTACAATTTCTCCTTCAAAAATACCTGCACCGAGATATATATGCGGTTCATTGGATGAATAGGATTTTTGAATGGCGTCGATAAATTGTTGTTTTGTACTCATATCATTTACTAAAATTTGCTTTGAAATAAGGTTGTTTCAGATGCATACAAAAATACTGTTTTGAACTCGAATATACTTATCCTTTCCGCAGGCCGCCGGGTTTCACTGTACCGCTCTTTTCAGGACGCGCAAAAAAAATATTTTGCCGGAGGAAAAGTAATTGCTGCAGATGCAAATCCGCAATACAGTGCCGTGTGCCGTATGGCCGAGAAAAGCCTGAAGGTGCCGTATACTACCGATGGCCGTTATTACGAGCAGATCCCGCTGTTTTGTAAGGAAGAAGGAATTGGTCTCATAGTGCCCACTACCGATTACGATACCAATGCATTAAGTATATTGGTTGAAGATAAAGCCCTTCCGGAATTTACCCGTGCCGTTGTATCTGATAAGGAACTGGTGCTTAAATGCCAGGATAAGGTACTTACCTGTGCTGTTTTCAGTGATGCCGATGTGGATTTTCTGATGCCTTTGAAGCCGGATGATTTTGAATATCCTTTATTCATGAAGCCCCGATACGGGTACAACAGCGAATCGTGCCGGGTGATCTATGAATCACGTGACCTTCCGGCTGGAATTCTTGAACAGGAAGATCTGGATGATTATATTTTTCAATACTATATGGATCCGGAGATTTGCGATGAGTACAGTATTGATTGCTATTACAGCCGGGAAGGATATCTGTTGTGTGCCGTACCGCGCAAGCGACTGGCGGTAAGGGCAGGGGAGGTGTCAAAATCGGTAACACGAAGGAATGATGTTTATACCTGGGTGATGGAGCATTTTGGTAAATTGCCGGGTGCCCGGGGAGGTATTACCATTCAATGCTTTTTGAATACACAAACAGGGGAGGTGATTGCCGGAGAAATCAATCCCCGCTTTGCCGGAGGTGTTACCTTAAGCATTGCCGCCGGGGCCAATATGCCGGCCTGGTATGTGGAGGAGTATATGATGAACAGAACCATAATCCCTCAGGATCAATGGCAGGAGAATCTGCTGATGCTCCGCTACGACGAAGATATTGTAGTGAACGAATAAAGAATGAACACGATAGAAGTTACCTTTCTTGGTACCGGTACTTCACAGGGAGTACCAATTATTGCCTGCCCATGTCCGGTATGTAAAAGCTCCGATGCAAGAGATAAACGTTTGCGTTCCAGCGTCCTGATTGAAATGAATAGCACAACCCTTGTGGTCGATTCGGGGCCCGATTTCCGTCAGCAGATGCTGCGGGAAGACGTGAAGAAAGTAGATGCCTTACTTTTCACTCATGCGCACAAGGATCATATTGCCGGAATGGATGATATCAGAGCATTCAACTATGTGTTGCAAAAGCCAATTGATGTGTATGCCGATAGTATTGTGGAACGGGCCATGCACCGTGAATTTCCGTATATCTTTGATGGCACCAATTACCCCGGCATTCCGCAAATAAACCTGCATATTATCAGTAATGAGACATTTCATGTGGGTGCAGTAGCCATCACGCCCATTGAAGTGATGCACTATAATTTACCGGTAAAAGCATTTCGTGTGGGGGATTTTACCTATATCACCGATGCCAATTTCATCTCCGAATCGGAAAAGGAAAAAATAAAAGGTTCCCGTGCGGTTGTAATCAATGCCTTACGTAAAGAAAAGCACATTTCGCATTACAGCCTCGATGAAGCCATTGCTCTGGCCCGTGAGCTGGGTGCCGAAAGCACTTATTTCACACATATCAGCCATCAGCTGGGGGCACATGAAGAGGTGTCAAAAGATCTCCCGGAGGGGATCTTTCTTGCTTATGACGGACTGAAAATTTTGGTATAAATCACCGCTTGTTGTTTATGTATACAGTTCAAGCATCAGGTCTTGCTGTTATTGCAATGATTGCATGATCTGTTCAATCGTTTCTGTGGTTTTCTCCCAGCTGAAATGTTTTTTCACGAATAAATGTCCGGCATGGTCTACCTCAGCGGCATACGCAGTGTTGCTGAGCAGGGTACTAATGGCCCGGGCGTATTCCTCAGCTCCGGAGGCAATCAGGATCTCTTTCCCCGCCTCCGCATCCAGGCTTTGATTCACCAGGGGTGAGGTAATACAGGGTAGTTGCATTGCCATGGCCTCCAGTAATTTATTTTGCAAACCGGTTCCAATTTGCATGGGTGCGATGAAAATACGCGATTGCGCATAGCATACATTCATGTGTTCCACCCACCCGGTTACTACAAAATCGGGGCTGTTGAGTTCACGAATACGGTGTACCGGATTGGCTCCTGCGATCATCACACGTACATCGGGCCGGGTTTGTTTTACCAGGGGAAGGATCTCATGGTACAGATACAATACTGCCGAAACATTGGGCGGATACGACATATTACCGGTGAAAACCAGGTCGAAATTCTTTGGCGTATCGGGTTGCGGATGGTAATAATCGAAATTTACGCCGTTACGCACAATGCTTACCGGTTTGTTCGCTTCCAGGTGCAATTCATTGCGGTCGGCTACTGAAATAATAACAGATGCATTAAAGGCATCGTAGATGTCTTTTTCATAGTGTGCCAGCCGTTTGTATTCCATGCGGTAAACCCCTTTCAGGTAGAAGGGCTGTTGTTCCATACGGCGTTGAATGCCTTTGGAAAACGCATCCATATAATCCAGAATTTTCGGGGTGGATGCATCTTTTACGTATTCACTCATCCGTATCAGCTGACAGAAAATGATATCGGGATCGAAACGGGTGATCAGTTTATCGACGCTCTTTTTCCGGCTCTTTGCATAGAAGTAGTTAACCTGAAACGGCAGTTTGTTCATAAATCCGCGCAACACCCCAAACAGTTTACGGATGGCCGAAAGGTATACCGTCTGGTGATAATAGGTTACTTCCTCAATAGCATCATCCCATTTTTTCTGGATCCGGTTTTCGGTGATGGAAAAAAGAATTACCTGATGTTTGCGCGATAGTTCACGGATCTGATGATAGGCACGTAGCTTATCACCTTTTTCAAGCGGATATGGAAAACGCGATGTTAGAAACAGAATTTTCATCCGGCAATAAGCGATTGGAGGTATTGGTGGAGCGACGTTTCAAAACTATCGGTACTGTATTTCTGTTCAATCAGTTTACGTGCGTTGGAGGCAAGCTGCAGGGCTTTCACGGGGTTTTTAATACACCATACTATTGCCTCGGCAAAAGCCTTTGCGTTATTGGCAATCAGTACTTCCATTTCATGATAGGCATCAATACCCTGCACCCCGAGCGATGTAGTAATAATGGTTTTACCGGCAGCCATGCCTTCGAGTATTTTAATGCGAACCCCGCTTCCTGCGAATAACGGTACTACCATCAGCTGTTTGTCGGCCATGTATGCGAACGCATCGGCTACCTCTCCGTCGATATGAACCCGGTCGCCGGCAAATTCCTGAAACGAATCCGGGGTATTGCGTCCGGCCATATAAAACTGTGCTTTGGTATCTCTGGCTACTACCGGCCATACCTCTTTCAGAAACCATTCCATAGCCTGCTGGTTTGGAATCCAGTCCATACTGCCCAGATGAAACACTTTTTGAAGGTTGGAAGCATTCATTTCGGGTTTTATAAGCCCTGTATCAATTGCGGTGGGCAATGAAATACAAGCCGTACCGGATGTTTTGCAACAGGATTGCATGGTATACAGATCGGAACCCGTGATAGCAATGATCCCATCGAACAATGGCCATTGCGCTGTTTCATAGTTGCGCAATCGGGCCGCAAGGAAGTTAAAATAGGTTCGCTTGATGCGTTTGCTTTCACCGGCCGCCTGCTGCCAGATCTCGTATTCCACATTATGGGCACGCAGTACACAACGGGCTTTGCTGTTCGAACGTACATCCGACAGGTAAGGGGCACAATACAAACCTTCAAAGATGACTACATCAAACAACTGTGCTTTGAGTGTTTTTGAAATTAACGCCGAAAATTCAGGGCTAATAAATCGTTCCACATTGTAACTGCTCTCGCTGAATAAATTCATGAAGGCGCCTTTCAGGGTCACATCTGTATTAATGAAGGAGGTTTCGAGATGTACTTTCCAGAATATTTCAGGTAAGGAGGAAGGGTCGGTAAAGTGCTTGCTGGTATTGAGTGAAAGCATCTTTACATCATTGCCCAGTTTCAGCAGGCTTTCCAGCATCTGCATCATGGCTACACTTCCACCATCGCGTACCGGATAGGGAACCCGGTTGGTTATATACAGGATCTTCATGAGCGGGCTACTTTTCTTTTAAAATACCCTGAAATTTTTCGCCACAAACGAATGTATGATTCTTTATCAAAAACTTTTGCATCCTTGGCAGCTTTTGATGTTAGAAATATACCAATAGGTAGTAAAATAAAGGACGCATACCACATCCCGATTACAGCGGTTACGGTTGTTTCTTTGATGAGTTTTTCACCGGTAAGTGACAGCACATGGTAGAGAATAAAAAGAAAAATAGAGATCACCATCGGCATCCCCAATCCGCCTTTCTTTACAATGGCACCAAATGGGGCGCCTACAAAAAACAATACCAGAATGGCAAAAGAAAGTGTGAATTTGCGATGCCACTCTATTTTGTAATTGTTCATGTTCCGTATGTATGAATCAGTATCATCCATGTTGTAGTCGACCGATTGTTTTACAATACGTGCATTTTCCATGGCCCGCTGCAGGATGGCGCCCCGAAGATCACCTCTGAAATTATCGATGAGGGTATCCTTGTCATAGGAAACGGGTCTTGGTTTCATATTGTGAAATCCCGAATCAGTAAGATGAAAATACGGAGCTAAGTAATTCAGATTGGTTTGGTAACGAACTTTCAGTTGTATTTCCATGGAATCGATATATACCTGAAGTTCATCGGCACGGAGCATTTCATGATGTCCTTTAAAAAGTGATTCATCGCTGCGTTCAAATTTGAATTCACTGATATCGAAAACGATCTGTTGCTTGCTGAATTCCATCACCGTGAGCGGGTACTTGCCCTTCCCTTCCTGAACGATCTCCTCGTAGCTGGCACCGTCGTAAAGATCGAATGTAACAAAGTTCTTATCCTCGCTTAAATAAAATTCTCCGCTTTTGGCAGTGATTACCTTAGTGTTTCCTCTGCCGTCGCGGTGATCGTAAATCAGTACATCGTTAACCCGGTTACCGTTCTTTTCTTTTCCTTTCACACGTATCACCACATCGGGTAAACTCATGTTAAAGGTTTCGTCTTTTATTTCAAAGGTTGGTTTGGCACTGCGCACATCGTGCAACAGAATGCTGGAACGAATGGTTGCCTGGGGTATGAGATAGTTTGAGATCAGGAATGCGCCAATACAAAGCAACACCATTACAAAAATGAGGGGGCGCATGAGGCGGATCAGTGAGATGCCGGCACTTTTAGCAGCCACCAGTTCAAAATGCTCTCCCAGATTTCCGAACGACATAATGCTTGATAAAAGCACTGCAAGCGGAAGGGCCAGCGGGATAAGTGAAGCCGACATATAAAGCATCAGTTCGGCTATGGTGGCGGTAGTTAGCCCTTTCCCTACCATATCATCGATGTATTTCCAAAGAAATTGCATCACCAGTACGAACAGGGCTACAAAAAAGGTAACCACGAACGGACCCAGAAAGGATTTGATGACGAGAAGATTTAGGCGCTTCATGCGGGAAGCGCAAAAATAGACGTTTCAGCATCGATAACCAATTACGGCATATATTTG
>JBGAVF010000099.1:0-9763 GCA_044228315.1 Bacteroidia bacterium
GAAGATGCTGCGTCCGTGAGTACCTACTACCAGTTCCTTTGCTTTGGGCTGTATCACCAGATCGTGCACCGGCACATTCGGCATGCCTTTGTTCCATAGCATCCAGGTGTTGCCCCGGTTCAGCGAAACATACACACCTCCGTCGGTACCGGCAAACAACAAATTTTCATTCACCACGTCTTCACGCAGTACATTCACGGGCTCGTTGGGTAGTGAAGTGCTTAGCAGGCTCCAGTGGGCCCCGAAATCTTCACTCACGCATATATAGGCTTTGAAGTGATCGTTGCGGTATCCGTTAAGAGTGGCATACACACGGCCCTTAGAATAGGACGAGGCAATGACCCGGCTCACCCAGAGTTGTTTGGGTACTTGTAATTGGGCAAAAAGGGCCGCGCCGATCTCGTTCCAGGTGCTGCCCCCGTCTTTGGTAACAAATATCTTTCCGTCGTCGCTGCCGGTATAGATCAGTCCAAACTGCAGGGCTGATTCATCGATGGTAGTGAGGGTACCATAGGCCACATCTCCGGGGCGTGCACCTTCCGTGAGGTCGGGGCTGATGGTTTGCCAGGTTTCGCCCTTATCGAGGCTGCGGTGCAGCTTGTTACTGCCCCAGTACAGGATATCGTAGCTGTGTTTGCTGATGAGGATGGGTGTGTTCCAGTTCCAGCGCAGTTTTTCTTCTCCGATATTTTCATCAATACTCAGGGGCTTTAACTGTCCGGTATGTTTGTTCACACGGAAGTAGTTGCCAAACTGATAACCGGTGTACACGGTGGCGTTATCGCGCAGGTCGATCTGCACCTGCATGCCATCACCTCCCACCAGGGCCTTGAACGGATATCCTCCGCTTTGCTGCCACTCGTTGCTTTCATCCCCAGTGTTGGGTCCCGTCCATACGTTGTTGTCCTGAAGGCCTGCATATACGTTGTATACGTCCTCGTTATCGGTGTTCACACTGTAACATTGGGCGGTGGGAATGGAGTTGCATTTGATCCAGTGGGCCCCGTCGTCGTAGCTGATGTTCACGCCCCCGTCGTTTCCGCAAATGAGATGTTTCGGGTTGGCCGGGTTGATCCACAGCGCATGAAAATCGCCGTGCATGTTGTCGGCATCGATCGATTTCCAGGTAACGCCTCCGTCCTTGCTTTTTATGATGGGCACGCCGAAGGTGTAGATCTGGTTCTCATCGGCCGGAGAGGCCACGATCTGACCGAAGTAATATCCGTAGGTATTGAACAGTCCGTTGAGGTAAGTGTTGTTTTGTTTGGTCCAGTGCTTGCCGGCATCGAGGCTGCGGTACACTTCCGCACCAATGATAGGCGTTTGAAATAGCAGGCTGTTGGCATCTTCCGTGTAATGCACAATATCGGTCACGGTGATCTTTTTAGTCCGCACCATTTCCTTTAGCACAGCTGCGGTGTAACGTGACGGAAATTCTTTCTCTTTGATGTAGGCGCTGAGTTTCTCATCGGGCAGTTTCAGAAAGGTCTCTGCATCCATGGCTTTCAGTTTGATGGACGTAAGCGCATCCGATGCTTTGGTGTTTTCCTCGGGCCGGTGATTCTGGTTGTCGATCACGCAATACAGGGTGTTCGGGTTCCGGGCGCTGATGGCGATGCCGCTGCGGCCAAAGCCGGTGCCGGCCGGCAGTCCGTTTGCGGTGGAAGAAATATTGCCCCAGGTTTCGCCTCCGTCGGTACTTTTATAGATGCCGCTGCTTGTGCCGCTTTCTTCAAAGTTCCAGGCCCGGCGGGTGCGGTACCACATGCAGGCATAAAGAGTTTGCTCGTTGCCGGGATCGGCCTGCAACTGCACACAGCCGGTATTCTCATCCACGAATAAGGTTTGTTTCCAGGTCTTGCCCCCGTCGGTGGTTTTATATACGCCCCGTTCTTTGCTGGGGGTGTAAAGATGTCCGAGCACTGCTACCCAGGCGATGTCGGGATTGGAAGGGCTCAGAATGATCTTGCCGATATGATGGCTCTCTTCGAGTCCGGTATGGGTCCAGGTTTTACCCCCGTTCATACTTTTAAAAATGCCCACGCCGCTGTACGATGAACGCGATGAGTTCACCTCACCGGTACCCACCCACACTTCGTTACCGGCCGCCGACCAGCGCACGGCAATAGCGCCAATGGTGATCACGGCTTCCCGGTCGAACACCGGCTCAAAGGTTTGTCCGTTGGTGAGGGTATGCCACAGGCCTCCGCTGGCAAAGGCCACATAAAACTCGTTGGGGTTGGCCGGGTTCACGGCAAGGTCCACCACACGCCCGCTCATGATGCGGGGGCCGATGTTGCGGAACGGAAGGTTGTTCAGCAGAGATTGTTTTTCAAGCGATGCGCGGTTGCGTTGTCCGCTGATACGTTCGGATGCCGGGGTAGATACCGGTTGTGCCCGAAGGCCTGCATGCATGAATGAAACAAGAAGGATGAGTATAATTTTTCGCATAGGGTATGAAGTAAGGGTAAGCAATAGGCCGGGATGTGTAGCAAAGATATTAAAATGCCTGTTTCGGGGCAGGGAATGGAAAAAATTGCGCTGCCAAGACTATGATCACGAAATCGGCATTCTGTTTATTTACCGGCCAGCATTTTCCACCAGAATACCGGGTTACGAAAACTGGCCCGCATGTTCACATCTTCAAACATGCAGCTGATGGTATGCCTCAGGGTTTCGCTTTTCTGGGCCCGGTTCACCACAAAATTAAACAGGCTGTCGAAGCGGCTCAGCTTCTGCAGGGTATGGCTCATCTTCAGTTCATCCCAGAGCCGGTTGTACAGGGCCCGGTCATAGGCCTCGGCAAAAAATTCGTCGGAGAAGTTGCGGGCCTGAATGGCCTGTTCAATGGCCAGGGCGGCAAAGTATCCGCTGTATAAGGCATTGCCGATGCCTTCCCCGGTGAAGGGGTCGATGAGGGAGGCGGCATCGCCGGTGAGCAGGTAATGATCCCCGCTCAGGCTGCGTTTTTTGCTGCCCAGGGGGAGGCCCCAGCCTTCTATTTTGCCTTCCGGAACCGCATTCGCAAAGCGGTCGCGTATGTTGGGGTTTTCGGCAATGGCTTTCAGCATTTGTGCTTTCAGGTTCACCTTGTTTTTGCTTACCTGTTTGGAGAGCATGCCGGCGCCTACATTGCAGCTGCCATCGCCCAGGGGGAAGATCCAGAAATACCCCGGCAGCAGTTCATCCAGAAAATGCAGTTCAATGAAATTTTTCGGATGCAATCCGGTTACGTTTTTATAATAGGCACGGATGCCGGCGCAATAATGCAGGGGCTCCACGGGGCGTCGCACAAAGGTCTTCTCTACCACGCTCCGGTCACCGTCGCTGCCTACGATCACATCGCAGAGCAGGGTGTTTTCGGTGCCCTGATGCAGATAGGCGACCCGTATCTTTCCGTTGATGCGTTCAATTTTTGTTACTTCGGTTTCGGTGATCAGCTGCGCATAGGCAGTGTCCAGATGTTTTACGAGGAAGTGATCGAAATGCGTGCGCCGGCTGATAAAGCCCGGTGCATGCGGCTCGTTGGATATATTCTGCTTGAACGGTATTTCGAGGGCTTTCCCGTTCGGTGCCACAAAGGTCACACCCCAGCTTCCGAGAAATTCCTCCGGATGGGAAGCCATCTCATGAATGATCTTTTCATCATACTTCTTCAGCACTTCCACCACTTTTCCGCTCAGGGCATCACCGCATATTTTATCGCGGGGGAAAACCGATTTCTCCAGGATGACATGCGGTATTTTTCTTTGAGAAAGGAATAGGGATGTACTGCAACCGGCCGGACCTGCACCTACAATAACAACGGGCGTACTCAATGGGAGGGTTTATTAAGAGGAGTTAGTGAATTATTGAAGCACCACTTCTTTCAGCGTTCCGTTCTCACTGCGCACCGCCACATGTTCCTGAACGGTGGTGGCCATGCTCATGCCGGTGATATCGGCCGCTACCGGAAAACGCCGGTGGTTGCGGTCGATGAGCACCAGGGTGGTGATGCGTTTCATGGGTTTGCTGATAAAGTACTGAACCGAAGCGATGAGGGTGGCGCCGCTGTTCAGCACATCATCCACCAGGGCCATGGAGAGTCCGGCGATGGTATCGTCACCGGCACAGCTGATCTGCTGGTTGAAAGGATTCTCCTTGTCTATCTTCAGTTCAAGCAGCCGGGCCTTGATGGGGCATATCTGCTGGAAATAGGCATGAATTTCTTTCGCCAATACATAACCGTTTCCCTGCAAGCCCACGATTACCAGCTCCGTTTCATCCTGATGCTGCTCGTAAAGCTGATAGGCCATACGGTGTACTTTCTGGTCCAGTTGCCGGCGGTTTAAAATGATTCGATCCATAAATAGGTGGTACAAAAAAAGCAAATATAATCCATATACACACAGCATGGGGGAACGGGCCCGGGAAGGCCGGTGGCAGATGGCGGTTCAGCGTGGATTTTGCTGCGGTTTTCCGTACCTTTGCCGCCGATTATGGGCGCTTATAAAGTTATTCTCTACTATTGCTATACGCATATTGAAAATGCGCAGGAATTTGCTGAGATGCATTTGAAATACTGCAAAGAGCACCATTTGAAAGGCCGCATCATTGTGGCGGAAGAAGGCATTAACGGAACCGTCAGCGGACGTACCGAAGATTGTGAACAGTATATGCGGGACCTGAAGGCGGACCCGCGTTTTGCCTCGACCGACTTTAAGGTGGATGATGCCGATGAACATGTGTTCAACAAGATGCATGTGCGCCATAAAGCAGAGATCGTACATCTGGGTCTGCGTGAAGGCAACGATGTGGATCCTACCCGCCGCACCGGGAAGCACCTCTCGCCGAAAGAATTTTTATCCATGAAAGACCGGGAAGATGTGGTCGTAGTGGATATGCGCAGCGACTATGAATACGAACTGGGAAAATTTAAAAATGCCGTGACCCTGGGCCTCGAAAATTTCCGCGACCTCCCGAAGAATCTTCACAAGCTCGAAGAATTCAAAAACAAAAAGATCATCACCTACTGCACCGGAGGCATCAAATGCGAAAAGGCATCCGCCCTCTTGCTGGAGAACGGCTTTTCCGATGTGTATCAGCTGGAAGGGGGTGTGGTGAAATATGCCAAAGAAACCGGAGGCAAGGATTTCGACGGGGAACTCTATGTGTTCGACGGACGCATCAAAGTACCGGTAAACACGGTGAATCCTACCACTGTTTCCAAATGCCATATCTGCGGCACCCCGTCCACCCGCATGGTGAACTGTGCCAACCCGGAATGTAACATACATACTACCATATGCGACAGCTGTGGTGTGCAGTACGATGGCGGATGCAGCACCGCCTGTATGGAACATCCCCGCAAGCGCCCGTACAATCCCAAAGGGTATTATCCCAAACCTCCGGTCGACTAACATCGCCCACATATTCAAATACTATATTTTTCTAACAAAAGCCTTTCTTGTTTGAAAAGTCGGAATCGATATATTTGCCATCCATGGGAAATACTGTTACCCGGTCCGATGAAAAGAAGGAGATGATCCTGCGCCATGCCGCGCGGGTTTTCGCCCGTTACGGATATACCAAGACCACCCTGGAAGATATCGGCAGGGAGTCGCACCTCAACAAAGCCTCGGTGTATTATTACTACAAAAGCAAGGAAGATATTTATGCGGCTGTAGTTGAGGATGAGTTTCAGAGTGCCTACACGAGTAATCGTGCGCTTTGCCTGAAGAAGAAAGGCATACAGAACCGGATCCTGTTTTATCTGGGTCAACGGCTTCAGGTAAAGCCCGGGGTATTGAATCTGCATCAGCTCAGCATTGAAACCCTGCGATCCCCCGAATCGCATTTCAGCCGGCTCTATGCCGCGTTTCTTCAACTCGACTCCCGTTTTGTAAAAGAGTTGCTGGATGAGGCGGTGCGTGCGAAAGAAATACGGAAGACCGACACAAAACGGCTGGCCGGCATTCTTCTCACCTTCAGCGATGCCATAAAGCACCAGGCGGTACGAACGGCCGGGGTGCGGTTCGCATCGGAAGCCGAATTCACCGATGCCATGAAGGATATACAACTGGCCGTTTCGGCCGTACTGCGTGGGATCCTAATTCACTAGCGTCGTATCCACTCCGGTTCAAGGTACAGGAATTCAAGCAATCAACCACAACCCATCAACTCACGGCCATACCACTTAAAAACTATATACCGCTCGTTATAAAGAAGCCTCTGGCCCGTCTTTTTAAAGCACCTCAGCACCGGCTGGGGCCGCATATCTATGCCATCGAATGGAAAGGGTATCTGGCTTATGGGTGGCAACGACTCACGGCTTCATCCGCACCATTAAAACCGATTACGGTGTGCATCAGCAACTTCAACCGCAATGAAATGATACGGGAGGTAGTACTGCCTTCATTGCAGCGCTGTAATCACAAAGAACATATATCTCTGTGTGTAGTTGATGCAGGCAGTACGGGGGCCGGGGAACTACAGCAAACACTGGAAGCTGCGCTTCCGGGCAGGGTAACGTTTGTGCATCATACGGGGACCTTCTCACGCAGTGTGCTGCTGAATAAAGCAGTGGATGCGGCACCCGATGGGTTGGTGTTTATTTCCGATGCCGATATCGCTTTGCCGGCCGATCTGGTACAAAGGGCAAACCGCAATACAGATGCAAGCCGGGTTTGGTTCCCGGTGTGCAGGGCCTTGCACAATGCAGAAGGGAGTTCATGGGAATGGTATGAAGAGGGGATGGGCCTGCTGGCCTGTACGAAGGAACAGTTTGTAAAGGCAGGCAAATACAATGAAGCATACACCACCTGGGGTGGAGAGGATCAGGATCTGTTCATGCGGTTCTGGAAAGAAGGATTCTTTTGCCTTCGAACCCGTGAAGAAGACATGATTCATCACTGGCATCCGTCGCAACCCGGAGCCCGTAAACAATGGTAATGGAAAGAAGGATTAGTTGTTGATCGCAGCAATACCCGGAAGTTCTTTTCCTTCAAAGTATTCGAGCAAGGCACCGCCACCGGTACTTACATAGGTTACTTTGTCTTCGTATCCGAATTTGGCTACAGCCGCGGCCGAATCACCTCCACCGATCAGTGAGAAGGCCCCTTTTTCGGTAGCTTCGGCAACCGCAAGGGCAACGGCCTTTGTACCGTTCTCAAACTTCGACATCTCGAACACACCCATCGGGCCGTTCCATAAAATAGTTTTGGAGCGTACAATGGTATCGAAAAAGTTTTTCCGGGCCATCGGTCCGATATCGAGTCCCATCATGTTTTCAGGGATCTTCATGTTCTCGGCTTCTCCGGTATTCGCTTCATTGCTGAAGGCATCGGCGGTGATGCTGTCGTGAGGCAGCAGCAACGAAATATTTTTTTCTTTGGCCCGGGTCATGATCTCCTTACAAAGGTCAATACGGTCTTCTTCCACCAGCGACTTCCCGATCTCACCTCCCATGGCTTTAAAGAATGTATAGGCCATACCACCTCCTATAATGAGGTGATCCACTTTGTTCATCAGGTTCTCAATGATGAGGAGTTTGTCGCTCACCTTGGCTCCACCCATGATCGCGGTGAACGGACGTTCAAAACTGTTCATGACCTTATCGGCATTGGCTACTTCTTTTGCCATCAGGTATCCGAAACATTTTTGTCCGGGGAAAAATTTCGCGATCACAGCGGTGCTGGCATGGGCCCGGTGTGCGGTACCAAAGGCATCGTTCACATAAAAATTGCCGAGTTGTGAAAGCTTCTGCGCGAAGGCTTCATCGCCTTTCTCTTCTTCCTTATAAAAACGAAGGTTTTCAAGGAGCAATACATCTTTCGGCTCCAGGGATGCGGCCAGCGTTTTTGCTGATTCACCGATACAGTCATCGGCAAAATTCACATCACAATCAAGCAGTTTGCTCAACGGCCCTACCAGATGTTTCAGGGAATATTTTTCTTCCGGTCCGGTTTTTGGCCGCCCCAGATGGCTCATTAAAATAACCGATCCGCCTTCGTTGCGGATCTTTTGAATGGTGGGTATAGCGGCCCGTATGCGGGCATCATCGGTAATGTTAAATTCTTTGTCGAGGGGTACGTTAAAGTCTACACGGATCAAAGCCTTCTTTCCGGCAAACGAATAAAGATCTACAGTATTCATGCGTGATAATTTTTTATAAAGGAGTACAAATATACGCTAATTGAGTGACGCGAAGCAGTGCGTTGTTTTCAAAAAAAAAGCCCTGCACGGGGCAGGGCTTTTAGGTTGTGACGGTAAGAAATTACTTGATCTTTGTAGATAATTCTTTACCGGCTTTGAAGCGGGCAACTTTCTTTGCAGGAATGTTGATTTCTTTACCAGTTTGTGGGTTACGGCCTTTACGGGCTGAACGCTTAGAAACTGAGAAAGTACCGAATCCTACCAGAGTAACTTTGTCACCTTTTTTCAATGCAGTAGTTACTGATTTGATTAAAGTGTCAAGAGCTTCTTGTGATTGAGTTTTGGTAATGCCGGCTCCTTTGGCGATTGCAAATCTCTTTGTTCATAATAAAAAAAATTAAGGTTTATAGATGAATAAATAATTTTGCAACGGTAAAAGTACTGTGTCTAATTGACTTTCCAAACAATTTTTCAAAAAAATAGTAAAAATATTTTTTCACAATGCCCTGCTGTAGCCACTTTTAGGGAGTCATGGAGAATTTCAAAATCTTAAAAGTCTTGCCAGTAAAGCATTTCGGCCAAATTCATGATGCCGGTCATGTCTCCGGCCCTTTGCGTGTATGTGAATAAAGCCTCTCGGAATGCCTATAAAACCGGTGGGTTTGTTTCCACTTTACGCTTTAGCACAGAGGCTACGGATGCGGCTTCTATACTTATGCCGCCAATCACTACATGACTTCGCCCGTACACCGGCTCGCGTTCTGCCAGTTTCTCGTGTATAAACTGTCGCAATGCGTCATCGGTTTTCCCGGCCAGCAGCGGACGCTTCTGCACGGCTTTTCGCAATCGGGAAAACAATCCGGCTTCACTCATTTGTATGTACACACAACAACCGGCATCGAGCAGCCGGTCCATGTTGTCGAAATAGCAGGGGGTACCTCCACCTGTAGCGATCACAATATGTTTTTCTTCCAGCAGCTCCAGCATACATTCTCTTTCCATGCGGCGGAACGTGTCTTCACCCATGGTTTCGAAAATGCCGGCAATGCGCTGCCCGGTGCGGGTCTCAATATACTTGTCAAGATCAATGAACCGGTAATGCAGCAGCCGGGCCAATTTTTTCCCCAGCGTGCTTTTACCGCAGCCCATGAAGCCAACCAGTATGATCTTGTCTTTTTTGCGGTAAAGCATACGTGCAAAGGAAGTCTTTTATAAAAATAAATAATGCATCGGCTTGTTTTACTTCACAATAAGTACCGGCACTTTAACAAGGTGCCGTACTTTATCCACGGTATCACCCAGCAACAGGTCGTACAGGCCGGTATGTCCGTGTGCACCCATCACAAGCAGATCGCAGGTCAGGCTGTTCACAATCTCGGTGATCACCTCGCGTGGGTTTCCGTACCCCGGTTTCACTTCACAGCTGTATCCTTCTTCTTTTAGCTTGCCGGCATAGGTGATGAGGTTCTGTACGTCTAGATTGGCTTCAAAGTCGTCTGACTCATTGCCAAAAATGCGGGCATTGGCGCTTTCAACCACATGAATGAGATAGTATTTCGCGGATTTTCCTGATTGTTTGATGGGACTGTGAATGGTGCGCTCATCGATCTCGCTGAAGTCGACCGTGATG
>JBGAVF010000100.1:0-9741 GCA_044228315.1 Bacteroidia bacterium
CCCTTATATTGGTTATGTTCATCACCGTGTGATCCGCAAAATCCCTACAGGTGCCTGGGGCGTTTCGGGCATCATTCCGTCGAGCCCGGTAGCCGGCACAAAATACAGCAAAACATACAGCAACATTTCCATTCCGACCAATTGGAGAACCGGCAAAATGGATGTTGTTGCTTTTGTTTCCTATCATAATACAAGCGCTTCGTTGCGTAAAGTTATTAATGCAAACCATAAAAGCCTGCTCGATGCCAGTGCTTCCGGTATTGCGCAATCCGGGTCAGCCGGCACCGCGGTGGTGTATCCCAATCCGGCATCCGGTAGAATACAGGTGAAAGGTGATTTTGGTACGGGCAACCGGGGAACTCTGATCATCAGCAATACCACCGGACAAGCATTGCTGCATTTTACACTGAACGGAAATAATCCGGAGTTCTCAATCAATGACCTGGCTCCCGGTCTTTACTTTTATGCTGTTACCGAAAATGGCATTCAGCACTCTGCCGGGCGGCTTTGTGTGGTGAAGTAACCTCTGACCGAATACTGTTACGTGTTATCCTCTTCTTAAAGTTCTTTGGATATTTACTGACCTATGTTAAGGGCTGAAAGAAAATTTCAGCTTACCTTTCCGGTGGAATTATGCATACCGGATTAAGCAGCGCAGAGGCAAGGCAAAAACAGGATGTTCATGGGTATAATGAACTTCCGACCGCTAAGCCTAAAAACATCTTCCGCATTGCCGTTGAAGTAATGAAGGAACCCATGTTTCTTCTATTGCTTTCATGCGGCGGTTTATATATCCTGTTGGGTGAATCGAGGGAAGGAATCATTTTGTTATCAAGCATCCTGCTGATCATTGCTATTACCTTTCTGCAATACCGGAAAACGGAACGTGCACTTGATGCACTGAAAAAACTGGCATCCCCCCGGGTTCTTGTAATTCGCGACGGAGAAGAAATACGCATTCCCGGACGCGAGGTTGTCCCCGATGATATTATTGTGGTTCAGGAAGGAGACCGCATTCCGGCTGATGCACGGGTGATTGAATCCGTTAATCTTTCCATCGATGAATCGTTACTCACGGGCGAATCGATGCCGGTAATGAAAACCTCGGAAGCAGGAGGCTGTGATATATACGGGGTAACCCTCGTATATCAGGGAAAAGGCATTGCACAAGTAACTAAAACCGGTATTCATGCGCAACTCGGAAGAATCTCAACTTCGCTGGAAAGTATTGAGGAAAGTGAAACCCGACTGCAGAAAGAAATGAAAATTCTGATACGCCGACTGGGGTATGGTGGTATATTTATCAGTGCCAGTGTGGTAGTTCTTTTTTATTTCACCCGGGGTAACTTTATTCAATCGTTACTCAACGGTTTGTCGGCTTCCATTGCAATTTTACCGGAAGAGTTTCCGGTGGTATTAACGGTGTTTCTTGCCTTGGGCGCCTGGAGGCTTTCAAAAAAAAATGTATTGACGCGGAGACCATCGGCCATTGAAACGTTGGGGTCGGCCACCATTTTGTGCAGCGATAAAACAGGTACTATCACCCAGAATAAAATGGCAGTGATGGCTATTTACAACGGACAAACGATCACCGAGAAAAAGATATTTTCAGAAAACAGATCTTCCATTACTGCCGTCATTTCCAACGCCCATCAGGCTACACGTATCGACACTATTGACCCCATGGAGATTGCCATTCAGGATGTCCATGGGGATTTGCTGCCGGAGCCCGCTCCGGCCCTTCAGTTTTCCAGGGAATACCCTTTGAGTAAGAGCCTGCTTGCCATGACACGGGTTCATGAAAAAGATGAAGGAGGCCCCCTGATTGTATCGGCCAAAGGAGCGCCTGAAGCCATCTTTGGCATGTGCCGCCTGGGAACAGATGAAATGGCCGTTCATATGCAGGCCGTTCATTCCATGGCGGAAAAAGGATATCGTGTACTTGGAGTGGCCGCTGCCACACATACCGATAGTGATCTGCCCGACGACCAGCGTGACTTCAGATTTGATTTCCTGGGTTTGATAGGACTCGAAGACCCGATTCGTGCGGAGGTTCCCGGTGCTATTAAAGAATGTACAGAAGCCGGTGTAAAAGTGATCATGATCACCGGTGACTTTCCGGTTACTGCAAAAAGTATTGGCACACAATGCGGGCTCCCTGAAGGGGATATTATCACCGGAGATGTTTTGATGCAAATGACGGATGAAGAACTGGCGAGGAAAATAAAACATACTTCCATTTTTGCCCGTGTGATCCCTGAACAGAAGTTGCGAATTGTGCAGGCGCTGAAAGCCAACGGAGAAATAGTAGCCATGACCGGCGACGGGGTGAATGATGCCCCCGCCCTGAAAGCGGCCCATATTGGCGTGGCCATGGGAAACAAAGGCACCGATGTGGCCAGAGAAGCGTCATCACTGGTGCTTCTCGATGATAATTTCGCTTCCATTGTAGCCGCCATTCGACTGGGCCGGAAAATATTTGACAACCTTCAGAAGGCCATGTCGTATATCCTGGCCATTCATATCCCCATCATTGGGTTAACATTACTGCCGGCTTTTTTTAATGCCCTGCCCTTACTGCTCATGCCCATTCATATTGTTTTTATGGAACTCATTGTAGACCCGATCTGTTCCATTGCCTTTGAATCCGAACAGGAAGAAAAAGATATTATGCGACGCAAACCACGGAAACCGGACGAGAAATTCTTCGGAGGCCGGTTAATGGCATACAGTATTGTAAAAGGATTGCTTTTGCTGATGCTGGTATTATCGGTGTATTTTTTAACCATTAATGAAGGTCATACCGACGGCGAGATACGTGCCATTGCTTTCTCCGCGTTGATCATAGGCAATATCGTTTTAATCCTTACAAGCCTGTCTTCTTCGCGTAGTTTCGTATCGGTAGTAACTGAAAAAAACATTCCGTTGCATAGTATCCTCATCACCGCTTCTATCATTCTTTATCTAGTTATTTCAGTACCGGTGCTTCAGCAGGTTTTTTCATTTGGATTCCCGGGCTATACGCATTTTATACCGGCATTAGCGGGTGCTTTACTGCTGCTTTTCTTGCTGGAACTCATTAAATATATCCGTTTCAGAAACGCCTTGCTTCAATCGATTTTTACGTTGAATAAAAAATAAAACCGGATTGTAATTGTACTCCGTTATCAGGTAATCTTTTTTATACGCAACAGCAAGGGTATCATGATCACAGCGGCACTTCCGGCCACTATAAATGGACAGCGGGCATCGTATTGCCATAAGAAACCAGCCAGTGCGCCGGCAAAAATGACGGCCAGTGAATTGAGTGCCTGAAAAGCACCTAATGCACTACCGGCCTCTTCTTTAGGAACCAGAGAGCATATCCACGCTTTGCTTACCCCTTCGGTAGAAGCATAATAAAGCCCGTAAAACAAGTACAGAACGATAAAGTGTATCCAGGTACTGGCAAACCCCCAGCTGATATATACTATAGCATACATTAAAAATCCACTTACCAGTATTTTTCTCGAGCCCAGCGCATCGGCCAGTCGCCCCAGTGGGTACGAGGTGAGTGTATAGATGGTGTTGAAGCCAATATAAGCCCACAAAATCTGATGAATGCTCATGCCTGCGTGTTGCATTTTAAGGATCAGCAATGCATCGGCACTGTTTACCAGGCCGAAGAAAAGCAACGCATAACACAGCCTCTTGTATTCACCCTTCTTTGCGAAAAAATAGCGAAGAAAATTCAATGGATTGTAACCCGGTTTTCCGGCTGCTACCTGTGATTTTGCCTTCTCCTTAACCACCAGGGCGATTCCTGTGGCCAAAAGTCAGAAACATAAGCACAGCCAGCGGCCCCATAATGGCACCAACAGTATCCATACTGCGATGAAACCCGAAAACAGCATTCCTGTGTTCAGGCGATGCTTCATCATTGAGTAATGCATCGCGGGGGGCCGTTCGTATCCCCTTACCTACCCGGTCGAGGCTGCGTGCCAGATACACCCCGGGAAGTGTAGTGAATATTGCCAATAACGGCTTGCTTAGGGCCGACAGTCCATACCCGGTCACAATAAAAAATTTCCGTTGCTTCAGGGCATCACTCAGTGCTCCGAAATACCCTTTCCCGAAAGCAGAGATCGCCTCAGCAACCCCTTCGAGCACTCCTATGGCGCCAACCGATAAGCCGATCGATACCAGATATACCGGCAAGAGCGGTATTGTCATTTCACTGGCAAAATCGGTGAAAAGACTTACCAATGACAAGAGCCAGACATTTCGGGAAATATGCTTCATGGACCGGCCGCTAAGATATTACGTTTCACGGATACCCGAATTCAATACTTTCACGTATTTATTCAAGGGCTAACATTTCCTATTCAGGAAAAGATTATTAGTTTTACCGCCTCAAATTTATATGACGGAAACCTTCATTGATATCGGCATTCGCATTCTGGAACCGGTTACTGCGATTACAGATCTTATGCTGGGCCTTTTTTGTATATGGTTTTACCGCCGGCTAGCCCTCCCTGTAAAAAGTCATCCATTACTTCGTTTCTGGCGCTTGTTTTTCCTGAGCATTGGTATTTCCACCCTGCTGGGAACGGTGGCCCATGGCCTGCGTTTTTATATGAACGAACCTACATTCAAAGCGGTATGGATGCTGATGAACCTCACCAGCATTGTTTCGTCATACTTTTTATTGCTGGCTACCATCGAGATCCAGTTCAGGAATCCTGAAATGATCCGAAGAATGCAGCATATCAGTTTACTCATCACATTGCTGCTGGTGAGTGTTACCATGTACTTCAATGATTTCAACCTGATTAAAATCTATGCCGGCCTCATCATTTTAATAGCCCTCATCACGCACTTCAGCACCTATAAAAAGGGCATCAAAGGATCGGGATATATCACCTTCGGATTCACTTTTTCACTTTCTTCCATCTGGGTGCACACCCAGCAACTATCCATCGACGACTATTTTAATTTCAAGGATATCAGTCATGTGATCATGCTCATCAGTTTGTATTTTATCTTTATGGGCGCTATGCTCAAGACCCGTCTTTCACGCGACACGGAAGCACCTGCTGTTGCAGCATAACACGATCGTACCGAACCCAAAGAATGTGTAAGGAAGCGGTCGGTTTCTTTCCTAAATTCAATCTTCCTTTTTGGTTATAAAAACATATTTTTGCGTTCTCTAAAACCGATTTCTGTATGGCTGAATTTCAACTGGTAATGCCAAAAATGGGCGAAAGTATTGCTGAGGCAACCATTATTAAATGGACGAAAAATGAAGGCGACGCCGTGGCACTGGATGAGACCGTGCTCGAAATAGCCACCGACAAAGTAGACAGTGAAGTTCCAAGTCCGTATGCCGGAACGCTGATAAAAAAACTGTTCAACGAAAATGATGTAGTGCCGGTAGGAGCTGCCATTGCAATTATAGCGGATGCTTCTGCTGCAGCCGTTACGGCTCCGGTTGCTGTAAAAACCGCATCGGAATCGCCGAAAGAGGTTGCGGTTATTGAAAAACAAATTCAGGATATAAGCGCTGCCGGTAAACCCTCGAACAGCGGGGGCAACCGGTTCTACTCTCCGCTTGTACTTAATATTGCCCGCGCCGAAAACGTAAGCATGCCGGAACTTGAAAACATTGCCGGTACAGGAGCGGAAGGCCGTGTAACCAAACGTGATATTCTGGCTTTCGTGTCAAACCGTAGTAGCGCACCGGTTACTCAAAATACGACCACACCGGTTGAGCAAAAACCCATACCGGTAACAACACCTGCAGCTCCCCCATCCACCCCGTCGGTGATGCAAGCGCCTAAGGTCACACTCATGAACGGCGACGAGATCATTGAGATGGATCGCATGCGCAAGATCATTGCCGAAAACATGGTAATGAGCAAGCATGTTAGCCCACATGTCACCAGCTTTGTGGAGTGCGATGTTACAAACCTGGTTCGCTGGCGCGATAAAATCAAAAATACATTTGAGAAAAAAGAAGGGGAGAAAATCACCTTTACCCCTATCTTTATGGAATGTGTGGTACGTGCAATAAAAGACTTCCCGATGATCAACATCAGTGTGGACGGCACCAACATTGTAAAACGCAAAAACATCAATATCGGCATGGCTACGGCCTTACCTTCCGGCAACCTCATTGTGCCGGTAGTAAAAAATGCCGACTATATGAACCTCACCGGGTTGACCAAAAAAGTAAATGACCTGGCCAACCGGGCCCGTCAAAACAAGCTGCAGGCTGACGAGATCAGCGGAGGTACCTTTACTATCACCAATGTAGGAACCTTTGGCAATGTAATGGGAACACCGATCATTCCGCAACCCCAGGTAGCCATCATGGCCATCGGGGCCATACGTAAAAAACCGGCCGTACTCGAAACCCCGGAAGGCGATGTTATCGCGATCCGTCAGATGATGTTCCTCTCCCTCAGTTACGACCACCGGGTGGTGGATGGAATGCTGGGCGGTTCATTCATTCGCCGGGTAGCCGACTATATGGAGAGCTGGGACAGTAACCGGGAAGTGTAACCCGGCCATAACAGCCGTGTATTGCTTTGAAAACCCTTTATATTATTCCCGCCCGCTACGGTAGCAGCCGGTTTCCCGGAAAACCTCTGGCTGATATTGCCGGTAAATCCATGATACGGCGCGTGTGGGAACAAGTTACGAAAATCCCTGATGCTTCCGTAGTTGTGGCCACTGATGACCCGCGCATCATCGAACATGTGAAATCATTTCACGGGGAGGCCATCATCACGTCTTCACAGCATGCCAGCGGCACCGACCGCTGCGCAGAAGTGGTGCAGAAAATGAAAGAGACCTATGATGTTATTGTTAATGTACAGGGCGATGAACCTTTTATTGACCCCGAACCGCTGTTGCAGCTTTCAGGGCTTTTTTACAATGAATCGGTCAACATAGCCACCCTCATCAAAGAAGTTTCACCGGATGCCGGATATGAGAATGCCAACCTGGTAAAATGTATCATTAACAAGCATCAGGAAGCCATTTATTTCTCACGTTATCCCGTACCCTTCAGGCGCAATCCCGCACCACTGACAACCACCCCGCATTATTACAAACATATCGGCATCTATGCCTATCGCCCCGAGATCTTACTGGAAATAACCCGGCTTCCCCTTGGGTTTCTTGAAGAAAGTGAAAGTCTGGAACAACTCCGGTGGATCGAAAATGGTTTTCGCATTCATACGCAACTCACCTCGTCCGAATCGATAAGCGTAGATACTCCCGACGACCTGCAACGCGCCATTGATTTCTGCCAATCAAACCGCCCTACCGATCCCAAAAGCACCTGAACTGATTTAATCTGCAAAACAGTAAATTGCAGGCAACAATCCATGCTTCGTGCCCTTGCATTTATTCTGTTTCTGTGTTTATTCCTGAATAGTGTTTCGCAGGAATCAAATCAGTTGCGAATAAAGGAGGTATTAATCATAACGGATACTACCACGTTCGATTCGCTTCCTGTAGCCCGCGGGAGCCTTAACGTACTTTCCCCCGACAGTTTTTCACCTGCAACCTATTTCATTGACTACCTCCACGCGTGTATCATAACACCTTACCGAGGAAAAATAACGCTTCGGTACCGTGTACTGCAACTGGGAATCCCTGTTTCTGTAAAGAATAAAAACCGAAACATCATAATCAACCACAACCCTTCGTATGCTACTGATCAGGGGTATACACCCGGAAACCGGATTGTAACCGAAACAGACGACGAATCGGCGCTTACAAAAAACGGAGCCATATCGCGTGGTATTGGCATTGGCAACAATCAGGATCTGGTTCTGAATTCCATTTTCAATTTGCAGCTCTCGGGCAAACTGAATAAAGACTGGAATATACTTGGTTCCATCAGCGATGATAACACACAACTGCAGCCCGATGGCACCACCCTGCAACTGCAGGAATTCGACAAGGTATTTATAAAACTATATTCCCGGAACCGCCAAATTACCGTGGGCGATTTTGAGGCAAGAAGCAATCCTGCATCCGGCTATTTTATTCGTTATTACAAGCGGAACCGTGGCATGCAGCTGGCTTTTACCGATTCGTTCGGAACCAACAGTGTGTTGAACTATGGGGTGAGTGCCGCTGCTGCCAAAGGCCGGTATACACGGCAACCCATAGCGGTTACCGATGGTATTCAGGGGCCGTACCGGCTAAGCGGCAATAACGGTGAAATGTATGTTCTCATCAATGCCGGCAGTGAACGTATATTTATTGATGATCAGCTTATGACCAGAGGCTTCGATCATGATTACACCATTGATTACAATACCGGTGAAGTTACGTTTACCGCACGCCGGTTGATCACTGCCAATTCACGGGTTGTTGCAGAATACCAGTACACCGACCGGAATTATTCACGCACCGTAGTTACCGGTTTTGCCGACTGGCAGTACCATAAACTGGAAACGCATTTCAATTACTTTCAGGAAAAGGATCTTAAAAATCAGCCCATTCTGCAGGAACTCACAGCAGCACAGAAGCAGTTGCTGGCCTCGGTTGGCGATAGTGTGCAGCAGGCATACACGAGTTCATCCAAAGAGGTACGCGTTTTTACCACTGAGAAAATTCTTTACCGCAAAACGGATACGCTGGGTTTTCAGAATGTTTTTGTTTTTGCCACGGCACCCGGCACCGATACCGTATTTTATGAAATAACATTTAATGAAGTAGGTGCCAATAAAGGGCATTACCGACTGATAAAAAGCTCGGCGAACGGGAAAGTATACGAGTTCATCCCCCCGGTAGGTGGGGTGCTTCAGGGCAATGCAGAGCCCTTGCAACCGCTGGCCGCAC
Organism: Bacteroidia bacterium; assembly: GCA_044228315.1. GTDB lineage: Bacteria > Bacteroidota > Bacteroidia > UKL13-3 > UKL13-3 > CAINMV01. The sequence goes on from JBGAVF010000100.1 coordinate 8,842, forward strand.
CGCAGGGACTACAGAATTATTCCCTGGGCGCAACATACCGTTTTAACGCCCATCAAACCGTGAGTGTTGAAGCGGCATTCAGCAACTTTAACAGCAATGCATTCTCAAGGAAAAACAAAGAAGATGATGCCGGCTATGCTATTCACTCGCAATGGGAACAACACTATCCGCTTTCAGCGAAGAAAGCAGCATGGGAACTATCAACCCGGATTGCATCCGACCTCGTTCAGAAAAACTTCAGAAGCGCAGAACGATTCCGGGATGTGAATTTCAGCCGGGGCTGGAACCGGCAGTTGCAGCAAACAGCCGATGCCTCCACACATGCCAATGAATACAATACCCTTGCGGAAGTGCAGCTCTCCAGAAAAGACCTGCATAAGTTCATTGCCGGTGCTGAACAATTCACCCGTGAAGCAGAAATCAGCGGCTTGAAGTATTACGGAAACCTTGCATCAACAGTTAAAAAAACCACCTTGCTTTCGGATGCCGAATGGATGCAATCCGACCTGAAACTATTAGCCGTGAACAACCATTCACGTATAGTGCATGCAAATCTGTTTCATGCTTTTCCCCGCATAACCCTGGGTGCGGAGGCAAGAAAAGAAGAAAGCAGTTTTAAGAACAACCTTTCTGATTCGTTACTGAATACAAGTTTTGGCTTTACGCAATCCGGGGTATATTTACTCTTCGGAAGCAAGCGGTTTCAGGGACGTACCGAGGTACAGAGCAGAAACGATAAGGCCCCGGAAGGCACCCGGCTGGTGCAGGCATTCACTACTACAATATACAGCAGCAGTGGCACGCTGAGTATGCGTGAGCAAACCCTGCAATATGTAGCCCAATATAAAAACATAGCCGTTGAAAATCCGGTTTTATCCCGTGTACAAAGGGATGCCGCAC
>JBGAVF010000101.1:0-10317 GCA_044228315.1 Bacteroidia bacterium
TGGTGCAGTAATTGCCAATTCGTGCACCTGCCAGAATATTAACAAAGGCCCAGATGCGGGTTCCTTCGCCGATATGTGGTGTGGCTACCAGTGCGGTGCTATGAATGCTTGATGCTGATGAATTCATCGTAGTTTCGGATGTAATCGTTTTCGTTGTATTCCATGGAGGCCAGACTGAGCATCACGGCACTGTGGCTGAACTGCATCACATGCCAGTACATGGGAGGTATATAAAGGCCTACATTCGGACTTTCCAGCACATGCGCCGTGGTGGTGCCATCTACCGATTCGTTGGTCACGGTAATTTTTCCGGCCACAGCCACCAGCACCTGCTCCAGTTTATAATGGGCATGTCGGCCACGTGTGATCATCTGAGGGGTATAATAACTCCAGAAAACCCGCTTGATTTCGAAAGGTATACTTTTTAAGGGCTCGGCTACCGATAAATAACCAAGCTCGGGTGAACCTACTGATTTCAGATCGATTAAGTAAGGTGATTTTTTTTCTGTCATTGGGCTGTGTGTTACAGGGAAAAAGATTCCCGGAGATTAATTTAAGGAAGGGTGTTCAGGGTAATTTGCTATCTCAGCGTAATCTTTCCCTTTCAGTTTCATCAGGTTTTTCCAGAGGTTTTGTGTCTCGTGAGTGAGGATATTGGTATAAGGGTTCGCACTCACTACCCAGGAATTAAATGTTTCAATTTCATCGTGCAGTTGCTGATATCCCCAGCCCGCATACCCCATAAAAAAACGGATCTGCTGCGGCGTGATGGCATTCTGGAAGATCAGGTCGCGAATGGTTTCGAAGTTGCCGCTCCAGTATAGTCCATTGCCAATATCCACGCTGTCTTCCACATACTGGCCCAGCACATGTATGTAATGAAGGGTGTTTTGTCCCACCGGCCCGCCGGTATATACCGGATACATTTCCTGATCGAATTCCGGAAGCAGATCGGGAAGGCAAAAGCCGGAAGGCTGGTTCAATGAGAACCCGATGACGCCTTCTTCTTTATATTCTGTAAGCAGCACCACCGAACGTTTGAAGTTGGTGTCATCCATAAAGGGCTCGGCCAGCATCAGGCAACCCGTGTGCAATTCAGAGATATGTGCCAGTTTCATACTACAGGACGTTTTTATATTTCAAGCAGCAGTCGTTCCGGATTTTCAAGGATCTGTTTTACTTTCACCAGAAAGCCAACACTTTCTTTCCCGTCAATGATGCGGTGGTCGTAACTCAATGCAAGATACATAATGGGGCGGATCACGATCTGCCCGTCGCGAACCACCGGACGTTCCACGATATTATGCATACCCAGAATCGCCGACTGCGGTGCGTTGATGATGGGTGTTGATAGCATACTGCCAAATACCCCGCCATTGGTAATGGTAAACGTACCACCGGTCATCTCTTCCAGGGTAAGCTTGCTGTCACGGGCCTTTTCAGCGAGTTTCAGGATCTCTTTTTCAATGTCTGCCAAACTCAGTTTTTGAGCATCACGCATCACCGGTACCACCAGCCCTTTTTCGGTGCTTACGGCAATACTGATATCACAATAGTCAAAATAAACAATATTCTCTCCTTCGATCTGCGCGTTCACTGAAGGGAAACTTTGCAGGGCTTCACAACAGGCTTTTGTAAAAAACGACATGAAGCCGAGACCCACCCCGTGTTTTTCTTTGAACATCTCCTTGTAACGGGCCCTGAGGTCCATAATGGGTTTCATGTCCACCTCATTAAAGGTGGTGAGCATGGCGGTTTCGTTTTTCACGGCCACCAGCCGTTTGCTGATGGTTTTTCTCAGGCTGCTCATGCGCTCGGCACGAACCTGCCTGAATTTCAGTGCCGGATCGCTGAGGGTTACATTTTGTGTGAACGAGGTTTCCTTTTTATCGGTCTCCTTTTTTATTTCTTTTTTAGGTGGTTCCGGTTGCGTGGTAACGACCTTGGCCGCTTGCGGCACCAAAGGTTTTTCTTCAGCAGGAGTGGCCTGGTTCTTCCCGGAGGCAGGCACCGACGGCACGGCATCACTGTCGAGCGTACAAATGATGCCGCCTACCTGAATGGTATCGCCTTCCGAAGCAAACCAGCGGGTTATAACACCGGCAGCCGGTGCATTTAACTCAAAAGTTGCTTTGTCCGACTCAAATTCCGCGATCACGTCATCCATCATCACCGCATCACCTTCCTTACGGAAGAATTTACCTACGGTTACTTCACTGATGGATTCACCCACGGCGGGTACTTTTATTTCAATCATATCCGGTTAAATTTTGGAAGTTGCAAATGTACGCTTTTAGGCAGGTGCACACAAAATTTGCCTGCCGGCATTAGCTATCCCTTATCATGAAAAAAAATTCGGCGTAAAGGCAATCCCGGATCATATACACAACGAGTTGAATGTGATTCATCAACAGGTACCTTTGGCCCTCTGCTGAAAAAATGGAAAGGCGAAATAATAAACTAAATTTATTGCAGGTAAGAATCATGCTGAGATGTGATGGTAATGTTTACTTTTGCAATTCCGATTTTGTATGACAAAAAACATTCTTGTATTAGGTGCCGGCAAGTCATCATCCTCCCTCATTCGCTTTCTTATTGAGATGGCGACCCAGGAACAGCTGCGTATAACCGTGGCGGATGCGGATATTAAAATGGCCCAGAAAAAAATCGGCTCATCAAAACATGCACATGCGGTATGGCTTGATGCCAGCAATCTGAATGCCCTTACCAAACTGGTGGAGCAACAGCATCTGGTGATATCCTTATTGCCTCCAACTATGCATGTGGAAGTAGCAAAGTTATGCCTGCTTCACAAGAAGCACCTGCTTACTGCGTCTTATCTTACTCCGGAGATGTCGGCCCTTCATCAGGCTGCATACAGATCGGGGGTTATATTTCTGAATGAATGCGGTCTTGATCCCGGCATCGACCACATGAGTGCCATGAAGATCATCGACAGCATTCATGCACAAAAAGGAAAAGTAACCAGCTTCAGATCTTACTGCGGCGGACTCATAGCTGAGAAATTTGACACCAACCCATGGAACTATAAATTCACATGGAACCCCCGTAATGTGGTGCTGGCCGGTCAACAAACTGCGCGTTACATCGACGGTGGGAAGCTGCAGTTTATTCCTCCCCAGCGAATTTTTAATCAAACGGAAACACTGAAGATCAACGGTGTATTATACGACGGATACGCCAACCGCGATTCCCTGAGTTATATTGATACGTACCGCCTGCAGGGAATACAAACCATGTTGAGGGGCACGCTGCGTAAAACCGGTTTTTGTGAGGCCTGGGATGTACTTGTGAAGATTGGCATCACCGATGATACCTTCCGTATCCCGAACCAGAAGAAAATGACGTATGCATCCCTGCTGGAAGCCTTAATGCCTTCGAACAACAAATCGCTGAAGAAAAAACTGGAATCATTCACATCCAGCAAGGAGGTGATAAAGAAGATCGAATGGCTCGGCTTGCTGAGTGACACGCCTATTTCAGGTAAGGAGTTCTCACCCGCCGATGCCTTGCAGCAGCTCCTTGAAAAGCACTGGAAGCTGGAGAAAGGTGATCTTGACCTGATCGTAATGCAACATCTTATTGATTACCGGCTGAAAGGGAAAAACCATTCCGTGGTATCAACACTGCAACTCGAAGGGGATTCGGAGGTGTACACGGCCATGTCGAAAACCGTTGGCCTGCCCCTGGGTGTGGCAGCCATGAATATTCTGAATAAGAAGATCGTATTGAAAGGGGTGGTGATTCCTACCGAACCAATCATATATAACACATTGCTTCCGGAGTTGAAGAAATACGGAGTCGTTTTTAAAGAGAAGAAAAAATAAGACGAAACCGGTTTTACATACCAGTCATGCCACGGGTAAGGCAGTCGAAAAAAATCACAGCGTTGGTATCAGCAGTTCAATGTCTTTAAACGGAATGTCGAAGCGGTAGGCGATATGCTTATTGGTTAAGCGTCCTTTGTAAATATAAATTCCATCCCGAACACCGTTCTTTTGCCAGATGTATTTTCGCAATCCGCCGGCATTGGCAATTTTCAGTAACATAGTACTGAATATATTGCTGAGAGCATAGCTGGCTGTACGCGACACGCGCGAAGAGATATTGGGAACGCAGTAATGTACCACATCATGCTTGGTAAAAACAGGGTTGTCGTGAGAGGTTACCTCCGACGTATCGAAGCAACCTCCCTGGTCGATGCTAACATCTACAATTACCGAATTACGTTTCATACTGCGTACCATATTTTCCGATACCACAGTAGGCGTCATCCCGTCTTCCGCACGCAGTGCACCAACAGCGATGTCGGCACTGGATAATGCTTTGCCCAGCACTTTCGGATTCAGCAAACGATGTATACACACGGTTGCCAATATTGTTCTGCAGGCGGCGCAAACGGTAGAGGCTGTTATCGAATACCTTCACTTCTGCTCCCAGGCCCAGGGCTGCATGGGTAGCATATTCTCTACGGTACCGCTGCCAATAATAATCACTTCTGTTGGTGGTACACCGGTGATACCACCGAGTAATTCGCCCTTGCCCCCATGGGCGTTGCTTAAATATTCAGAGGCAATAAGAATGGATGTACTGCCTGCAATTTCACTCATACTGCGAATCACCGGAAGTGATCCCCACTCATCGCGTATGTATTCATAGGCGAGTGCCGTTACACCGCGTTTCATCAGTTCATGCACATAGTGCGGTTTCAGGTCGGCCGGTTGAATGGCCGATATCAGCACCTGTCCCTGGCTCATCCAGTTGATCTCTTCTACCGTTGGGGGACTTACTTTCAGTACAATCTCACTTTTAAACACCTCCTGTGCGTTGTATGAAATTTTTGCACCGGCATCACTGTATTCCTTGTCACTGAAATTGGCTTTTAATCCCGCTCCGCTTTCAATCACCACATCATGCCCGTTATTCACCAGCAGATGAACCGCTGTAGGAGTTAACGGGATGCGGTTTTCCTGATACGTGATTTCACGCGGTACACCGATCACCAGATGGTGGTCGTGTTTCTTTTCTTCTAATAATGCTTCCTGGGGTTGGAGTCCGGCCTTTTTGGCAAGTTCTTTAATATCATCGGTGTAAATATCCTGCATACAAATCGAAAATTAACCCACTACACTTGTGGCCCTGTTATAAAAAGCCAAATTTAAATAAAAAACCGGAATCCTAAAAATTAATCCGGTGAAGTGAGATCGTTCTTTTTTCACCGGTTACTTCAATGCTGATCTGGATATACGCCAAGGGTAAAAGCGGCGTAATGAGTTCAGGCCATTCAATAAGGCAAAGGTTCCCCGACTCCAGATATTCCTCTATGCCGAAATCCAATGCTTCTGCCATTGATTTAAGACGGTACAGATCGAAGTGATAAAGGGTTTTTTCAGGTGTTTGGTACGTATTCACCAGGCTATAAGTAGGGCTGCTTATTTCCCGTTCATCAACCCCCATGGCTTTGCATACTGCTTTTATAAGTGTGGTTTTACCGGCACCCATTGGGGCTAAAAAGGTGATGATAGCATGCTCATGAAACAGCGGGATAAGCTGTGCAGCAATGCCGGGGAGTTCGGCAATTGTGTTGCAGGCGAAGACAGATACAGTGGAATTGTTATTTTTGCCGCTCATTACGAATTCAACAAAGGTAATACATGCCTGATTTTTTTAAAAACAAAGTGACTGCGGGGGTGCTGATTTTCTTCATCGCGTATAGTCTGTTCCATTTTTTCGCCGGAGAAAAAAACGAGGTGAGGGGAGGCTTCTTCTACGACGGGTCAGTTTACGCCGATATCACCATTCATTTTGATGCACTGGTGTGGCATAAAGGCCCCGGCCTCGATCCGTACAAACATGATACCGATCAGTTCACGCATGGCATCAGCGACTACCTCATACAACGTACAGCTCCACTGGCCCTGGTATATTATACGTTGAAAGCTACCGGTGCCTCATTCACCAATCTTCATGTGATCCGCTGCTTCGAGTGGTGGAATTTTATCTATATCCTCATCAGTATCATAGCATGGCATTACGTCATTAAAAAACATGCTCTCAGCGTTCCCATGCAGGCATTGAGTTACATTTTGCTGTTCGGAAATTTTGCCATGCTGAAGCTGAATTATTTTTATCCGGTACTTACCGACACGCCGGCTTTCTGCCTCATGGTGCTGAGTCTGTGGGCCTGGCAATACCGCAAACCCTTCTCGCTTCTGTTCTTCATGCTTCTCGGGGCCTTCACCTGGCCATCGTTTTATTACCTGGGAGCACTGTTATTGTTTTTCATGCCCGATGCCAATAACGACGTTCACGATGCCAAAAGTCCGGTACGTATATATGGCACCCTGGCTTTCGGGATTCTGATCGCCGTGTTTCTGGTTTGGGTTTTCTATCTGCGGCATCTCAATAACGGGGTGATGAGTTATTTCGAAGGGGAGTGGTTGGCCGAGAAAGTGAACCGTACCTGGCTGCCCCTGAGTGTAGCCCTGGTATTCGGATATCTGATCATCATTTTCTATCATCTGTTTCAGGTGCGCATGGATGCTTTATTCGATCTTAAGAAATATTTCGACAGAAAGCATTTGTTATATGCGGCTCTTATTGCGGTGGTGTTTATCGGCACCAAAGGGGTGATCCATGTGCTGAAGGGGTACGATTCGGTGGTTGGCATCAAGCTTTACTTCCGCAATATTTTTCTGCGTTCGGGCGTGGACCCGCTCACCTTTCTGGTTTCAAACATCGACTTCTTCGGTATTGTATTTGTGTTCATGGGTCTGTATCTCAAACCGTTCATCCGTGAAATACAACGCTATGGTTTCGGTGCTATGGGTGTGATGGCGTTTGCCGTAATCTTCAGCATCAACTCCGAGAGCCGTCAGCTCACATACCTCATTCCGTTCTTCGTGTTTTTTTTAATGCCTGTGCTGGCAGCTAAGTCATTCTCATCAAAAACAATATGGGGGTTGGGAATTATTGCCGTTCTGTTTTCCCGCTTCTGGCTCCCGTTGAATCATGGGCCCGTAACCGGTGACCCGCTGGCATTTCCCGATCAGTGGTACTTTATGAATATGGGTCCGTGGATGACCCATGAAATGTATTATTATATGCTGGGAACGGCCGTGTTGTTAAGCATTTCAGTGTACCTGCTGGTACGAAAATATCCTTCAGCTCTTCCGGCGTAGTGTAATGGGGGCATTCATCGATGAGATGAGATAGTCGTAAAATACTTTCAGCTCATCGTATTCCTCCGGCTTAAACACCAGCTTCGTTACGCTCACCAGATAATGCATCTGTACTGTGTTGGCCTGCGTGCGGCTGGTGCGGATAAACACCAGTTCCTTTTTATTATAGAGTAATGAGTCGCGTTCCGGTATCGACACCACTTCAAATTCATCAGGAATTTCAAATGTGACACTTATTTTTACTTCTACCGGATAGCTGAATTTTATGGGTGATTTCCGTTCAGGCGACTTAAACTGGCTCTCTGTGAATTCGTTGAACCGTACCGGCACATAAATGAAATTGCCTTCCGCCTCCTGCATCGGAGTAGCTGTAAATGAAACCAGGTCGCTGCATGAGTTTCCGGTAAGCGGCTTGGGTTCAATGGCACTGATCACAATGCCGGGGGTGTTGTAATATTTAAAACGAAGCGTTTCGCTTTGTGAGGTCCTGTCACGATAATCAAGCATGGCATAGTTCGAAAACCGGCACAGCGCGGTACCGGCCACGGTTCCATCCGGATTCAATTTTTCATTGATCAGCAGTGATTTGGAATAATACTCCCCGGCATTCACCGGAATCCATTCATAAAAAGGCTTGGAACGCGATATCTTGAAGCCATTTTTCCCGATGAATTCTTTCGGTAATAAATTATACACGTTATTCGGGTTTGATGCATCGAGCATTATGATCACGTTGTCGTCCAGTTCCACCCGCACTATGAGGCGGTTGAACTGTTCCAGGCTGGCCGGTGTGTTATCGTTATTCGTAAAGGTAGTATGCATGAGTACAGGAGTTACCCGCAACCCGGCACTGCTCAGCATCATATAAAGAATGGCATTGATCTCCGACCCGTTGCCGGTTTTTGTGTCCCACACGGTAGGCAGGGAGTTGCCGATAGAAATCGTATTCTGCATACTGCATTTCATGCTGTTCTTCACTGTATCGAACAGGGCGGCTGCCAGTGCGGCGTTTTCCTTGTATTTATCTTCTATGGGCTGCACAAATGTTTTGAACGGGATTTTATTATACATCTGCATGCCGTACACCGGAGAATTGTTAAACTCAGCGGCTACCTGAGGCCAGGTGCTTATATAACTAATTACATCCCCGCTGAGGGGTTTCAGTTTATACAGGATAAAATCAATGCCGCAAAGCAATTCTCTGGCCGGAAGGCTTTGAGGTTCTGATTTGAATGCCGCCATTGAGGCAACCGAAAATCTTTTTTTTACGCCTTTGCAACGGGTGGCATTCAGATCACCCGGTGTAAAAATATCCTGTTCAAATGTTTCGCTTGAATCGGCCAGTATAGTACCGGGGCAATGGGGAGATGATTTTATTGTATACAGGTCGGGCATAGACACAATCACTTCGCTGAGCTGTGTTGGTAGAGTAGTTTGAAAGTACCAGGCAGGAATGGCTTTAAACCGGGATGAACGGATCTTGTAGCTGTATTCAAGCACACAGCCCGGCATTGCATCGGGCATCGTAAAAGTTATCTGGTTGTTACCACCTTCTATGGGTTCATCGATCAACTGTTGTTTGTCGAGTTTTGAATAAATGATCGAACCTTTTGCATCCAGGTTAATAGTTTGAGCGTTAATGTCCGAAATTTTCTCAAAGCGCTGATAGGATTTATATTCAATGCGAACGAGTGCATTTTTCAACCCGGTGGGTTTAAATATCTTGATGCGTTTATGCCGTTCAATAATAAGTTCCATGTTGATGTCTACCGAGATCACCTCATGATCGAAAACCACCATGGCATCGGCTTCATTATCAAAGTCACATGCAGGTAAGGAGCAGTGCTTTATCCACAATTCCATAAGGCTGGTATTGTGCACTGCTATAGTATGTTGCAAACAGAAAAAACAGAATCAGGGAAAGGGATTGCCTCATAAACCGGCCGTTCAACTTTTTGTAATACTACAAAAAAGTATTAAGAATTTTTATATAAAGTTGTGGTACTTCGCCGTCAGTCCTGGAAAATCAGGAAGGATCATAGGCCCATTTAAGCCAGATGCTTCCCCAGGTATATCCACCGCCAAAAGCAGCCAGGATCAGGTTGTCGCCTTTTTTCAGTTGCTTTTCATAATCGTACAGGCAAAGCGGAATGGTGGCATCGGTGGTATTCCCGTAACGTTGAATATTCACCATTACCTTTTTTTCATCCAGGCCCATCCGTTCGCGGGTGGCATCAATAATGCGCAGGTTGGCCTGGTGAGGCACCAGCCACGAAATATCATCGGCGGTAAGATGGTTGCGTTCCATTATTTCATAGCTTACGTCGGCCATACCCTTCACAGCGGCTTTAAATACCGGCTGCCCTTCCTGATATACATAATGTTCCCGGTTGGTTACGGTTTCAATGGTGGCAGGCTTCAGGGAACCACCGGCTTTCTGATGCAGGTGATGACGTCCGGAACCATCGGTTTTAAGTATGGCATCCTGTATTCCGTAGCCTTCGGTATTGGGTTCAATAAGCACCACCCCGCAGCCGTCGCCGAAAATGATACAGGTATTGCGGTCGGTATAGTCGATCATGCTGGTCATCATATCAACCCCTACCACAAGTACTTTTTTATATCGTCCGCTTTCAATATAGGTGGCCGCCGTTTGCAGTCCGAAAAGGAAACCCGAGCAGGCTGCTGTAAGATCATACCCCCAGGCATTGGTAAGTCCGGCTTTGTCACAAATAATATTGGCAGTGGCCGGAAACACCATATCAGGGCTCACGGTGCAGCATATCACTACTTCAATTTCGAGGGGGTCGATCTTTTTACGTCGGATCAGATTTTTAATGGCCTCAACAGCCATATCACTGCTTGCCCAACCGGGAGTTCTTAAAATTCTACGCTCGGTGATTCCGGTACGCGACCGGATCCATTCATCATTGGTATCCACCATCTTCTCCAGATCAAAGTTGGTGAGTTTGTCGGGCGGGAGGTATGCATCCAGCGCGGTAATAGCGGCAGTAATTCGTTGCGACATAATGGGTGCAAAGATAACTTATTCATCCTTAATCCATCCCCTCATTTGTTGTTAACATTCAGGGAGGAATCCCGTGTTGATTCAAAC
>JBGAVF010000102.1:0-9399 GCA_044228315.1 Bacteroidia bacterium
CCAGTTTACGGTACAGCTCATAACGCTTCACACCGGTGTTCCAACCAAAATAACGGTTCCACTGCAGGGTAACCGCGTAATTGTCGTCGTTCACCTTGTGGCCGCCGAGGAGTATGTTTCGATGGTAGGGAGCCGTAATGGGATTTCCGCACAAATCATGGATTTTGACCTCATATTCATACGCCGATGCCGATGTGTTCTGACTCTTATGAATATATACCGAATCGGTACGACGGGCGGTATCCACATAGGTAAAATTGTCAGCGGTGAAGGCATTTCTTCTCCATATCTCTACATTGCTGTTATAACGCGGCGCATTAAGAATCTTCCATTGAAGTATAATGTCTTTATCGTTGGTATACAGGTCACCCACGGATTTGATCACCACCGATGGATGATCGATGAATATATGCAGATACTGGGTATCTCCCACGCAACCGAATTCCGAAACTTCAACCACTTTTATGTAGACATCCGGCACATCGAAAAATGAGAATGTGGCGGTATTGCTGTTATTGCCTCCTACCTGATTACCATTGGTTGCATACCACAGATAGGTTGACGTTGCGTATCCTTTCACAGAATACGTGCGGTTCACAATATTCGGATAACAGATGACAGAATCACCGCTAATGGCGGTAGTGACTGGCTTGGGATTCACATGTACAACGAGCGATACCGGGTTTCCGATACAACTGTCTTTGGAAATCTCAAGCACCCGAATGGTGAAGTTGCCTGGTTTGTTCCAGATGAACTGCACCGTGTTTTTACCCTGCCCGGTAATATTAGAGCTGTCATTATCCAGCCACCAAATGTAACGCGAACCCGGATAGCCATTCAGCGTATAAGATGTGGCATTGTTGGTTTGGCACAGGAAGGTGTCGCCTTTAATACTTGAAGCGTTGGGAATGGGACTGATACGAACCAGCAGGGTTGCCGGCAATCCGTTACAAGGCAGGTTGTTGATACTATCGAAACTGGTTTCAATACAGGTAACTTTACCAATACCCGCAGCCCCCCAATTGACCGTAATTTTTGGTCCGTTGGTAGGAACCTGAATGGTGCCTCCGGATACGATCCATGCATACAATGAACGGTTGGTGTAAACTACCTCATAGGTTTTATTCTGCGTGAATTCGCATACCACCGTATCGCCAATAGGCGTGAAACCCTGAATGGTATGATTCTTTATAACCGTGGCATACATGGTATCACTCAGGCATCCTTCTTTGCTTTCAGCCACTACTTTAATGGTTCCGGTACCTACATCGCCCCAGTTGATGGTGATCACATTACTGTTGCCTCCACCCGACTGAACCCCGCCGGTGATGATCCAGGTATATTTCGCTCCGGCAATAAAGTTGGTTTTATATTCTACCATGGTGATATTGGGGCATACCGAACGAGGGCCGTAAATGGTATCAATCTTCGCATTCGCAATTCGAACCGGGAACTTTAATGTATCGCTTCCGCATCCGCTCTGGCTCATTTCTACCAGTTCAATAAGTCCGGCACCGGCTAGCCCCCATTGTACACCAATGCTGTTTGTAGTTCCTCCGTTGATCTGGTTTCCACCGGTGATTCTCCAGTTAAAACTGGTATTGGGTTTAAAAGGGACACTGTAGATGGCAATTACCTTTTCGCACAAAACACTGTCGCCGGTGATTTTGTAATTGATTACAGGTGCCGGGAATATTGTTACCGGTAATGTAAACGGGTCGCCGATACATCCGTTAGCGGTAGTATCGTTCACTGTAAGACTTCCGGTACCCGGTGAATTCCATATCACAGTAATCGTTTTGGTACCTTGACCGGAAACGATGGTACCGGGTCCTGAAATCACCCAATTGTATTTTACGCCTTTTTTTGAACTGGCGGTGTAGGTATATACTTTCTTCTCGCAGGGCTTGGTTTCACCTGTAATAGAAGCATTGGCAGTATACGGAATCACCGTAATGTAAAAGTCGGTTGAGGTGAATTTGGGCGGACAGCCGGAGTCATTTACCGTGATATTTATCGAATACGGGAATCCGCGTACCTGCGAAACCGGCACACAGGTGGTGTTCCAGCAAAAGCGATACAGGATATTGGAATATTGTGAAGAAAGCTGGGTAAGTTTCGCTCTCGGGCCTGTATAGCCATTGGTACCTTTCAGAATATCACCAATGCCTACCAGGTTCAGTTTGGTTTGATAGGTATACGTGGTATAATCGGGGTCGTAATAGTTGATATCAAAACAAATACTGTCGCCGGCTTCCACGGTATAATTGGTGGATCCTCCGCCGCCACTTACCAGCATCGGTTTAATATTTTGTCCGCAGGTAATTACAATGAGCTGCAGATCCCGGCGTATTTCGGTAACATATACCCATACCCCGTTCACCTTACGGTATGATTTTACTACCACGGCGAATGAATACTGCCCCACACTGGGTGCCAGCAGGGTGGTCAACCCGGTTTGGGGATTGATGTTAAGAATTCCTCCGTTTCCAAAAGGCACGGCATTGCTGTACCCGAATTTATAATTTGCTACCGGTAGCGGCAGGCTAATGGAACCGGCAGGTGTAGGTTTCGGATCCACACGGTTTCCTCCTGTCCAGGGTTGCTCGATACTGTACACCAGTGAATCGCCGTCGGCATCCGAGGCTGCGTTACTATACGTAACGGTATCCCCGGCACATACATAGGGAGCCGGTACGCCCAGAATAACCGGTGAATTATCGGGGTATTGGGTGGCGGCCGGAATGTAGCAATAGTACGATTGCCCCATATCGTCGGTAAGGTTGTTCTGAATGTTACGGCAGCAACGCTGGTACAACAGATGATAGGCCTGATTGGCACTTACAATAATGCTTTTACGATACGTGCCTTCCTCAATGCAGACATTCGGATTCTTAGGGCAGTTGGAAACCTGCACCGGACTCACATTTACACGTTGTAGTAAGGTAAAGTCGATACTTTGTTCAAGCTGCTGGCTGGCATTATACACACCCAATGTAAGCGGATCATCATAATCGGCCTGCCCGTTCAGGCAATCACGGTAAATCTTAAGTGTGATTTCGAATACTGCCTGCGACTGTCCGGGACCGGTTCGTCCCATATAACGGTAGGTCATGATCCCTCCCAGCAAATGGGATGCATAGGTGGAATATGCAACTGCCGTAAAAAGCAGGAGAAGTATGACTTTTTTCAATGTCAATGAATTTTTATCGAATAACAAATTACGCTTTTATATAACGAATAAACAAAGGTTTCGTTGCATGAAAACGCAAATAAGTGTAAAAATAACATGTGATTCGGCTCAATTCACTGAAATACGCGCAGTTAAAGGGCCTGAAGAGAAACGTACGCAGGCGTTCAATTATATTTTTTCGAGATAGGCCGGCAGTATACCAACCGCAACAGAATGCCCAACAATATCGATATTCACTACAAAATTACGGGCGTTGTTTCGTACCAATACACCTTCGGCTCCGGCCAACGGTCCACCTGTGACCCGTACTCTTTCACCGGGCTGCAAACGGGAATGGATCTCTAGGCTTTCCGGAGACTCGAGCAACATCTTCAGATATTTCAATTGCTCTTCCGGTATGGTTTGTGGCACCCCTCCGAATTGAACAACCTTCATCACCCCTTCTGTATGCAGCACTTTTTGTATACCTCCGAATGTGGTTTTTACGAATATGTAACTTTTAAACAATGGCTCCATCACTACTTTTTTACGGTCGCTCCATAACTTCAAGGTTTTAAGCAACGGCAGATAATATTCCTGGAGGTTCTTATCAAAACGTTCGGCAATCTTCTTCTCAGCCCTTGGTTTGGTGTAAAAGGCATACCATCGTTCTGTTTTATCTTCCTTCTTCAGCATGTGTGGTTACTATCGGCCGATACCGTAATCTTTCAAAACATACGTGGTGTATTGCACGCACCAAACGTTTACCTGTTGGCAAACAACAAACGAATGCCGACCGGAGTCTGCGAATCAATTCTTCCAGTCGGCAATGAACAGATTGGTATCGCGTGTTCCGTGATTGTTACGGTTACTGCTCCATATCAGGTGTTTTCCATCGCGACTGAACATGGGAAACGCATTGAAGTTGCTTTCTGTGGTAACCTGTTCCAGACCCGTGCCGTCGGTATTGATAAGAAAAAGGTTAAAATCATATCCGCGCTGGCTGGCGTGATTGGATGAGAAGATGATCTTTTTTCCATCGGGTGTGAAATACGGTGCCCAGTTGGCTTTCCCGAGATGGGTAATTTGTTTCATATTCTGTCCGTTGGTATCGATCGTGTAGATCTCCATATTGGTAGGTGCCACCAGATTCTGGGCCAGCAGCTCTTTATATTCCTTCTGCTCATCAGGCGTCGATGGACGGGAAGCACGGAATACCAGTTGTTTTGAGTCGGGTGAAAAGAAGGCTCCGCCATCGTACCCCAGATCGTGTGTGATCTGCTTCAATCCGGAACCGTCTGTATTCATGATCCAGAGTTCAAGATCTCCGCTCCGTGTGCTGGTAAAAACGATCTTCTTGCCATCGGGGGAAAGGGTAGCTTCAGCATCATATCCGTCGTGGTTGGTCAGTTTTTGTGATATGTTTCCTTTCAGGTCGGCTACATAAATATCGAAGGAGGCATAAATGGCCCATAGGTATTTATGATCGGCGCGGGGGGCCGGATCCGGCGGACAGGCATCGTTGGCCGCAAACGTAGATGCAAAAAGAATATGTTTGTTATCGGGCATATAATACGAACAGGTGGTGCGTCCTTTTCCGTTACTGATACGGGGGGGCAAATACGTAGAATCCTTTGCTGCTTTCTTCAGATTCAGTGCATAGATCTGGTCACAATGGTTGCCCCAGGCCCGGTTATTGCTTTGGAAACTGACAAATTTGTCGTTAAAACTAAAATATGCTTCTGCGTTATCACCTCCCCAGGTAAGTTGATGAAGATTGCTGAGATGCGATTTTTCCTTTGCCGATAATACGGCTTGTGAATGCAAGGTAAAAGTGAATAAAATTAATGCTGCAAAAACGTAACTTCTCATGGTAAAAAAATTGATGGGCAAAGATACATAAACATGCTGCTTCCCTCCTTTTGTTCAGTCATTTATCTGTTACAAAAACCTTATAAATCCCTTTCAGGAATGGTATTTTTGTGTCCTTCATGAAAGAAATTTATCTGATCCGGCATGGTGAAACCGATTTTAACCGTCAGGGTGTTGTTCAGGGCAGCGGAGTAGATAGTGATTTGAACGAAACCGGCCGGAAACAGGCCCGGTCGTTCTTTAATCATTACCGGCATCTGCCCTTCGATAAAATTTATATCTCGGCCCTGAAACGCACCCGCCAAAGCGTGGATGATTTTATTCGTGAAGGCATTCCTTTTGAGGTGATTCCGGAACTCAATGAAATTGGCTGGGGAGATTTTGAAGGCAAATTACAAACCCCTGAAATGATGAAAGAATATCAGGGGATTATTGACAGCTGGCGCACCGGGGCATTGCATAGGGCCGGTAAAAATGCCGAAACACCGCTGGCCATGATGAAACGACAAAAGGTTGCCCTGCAAAAAATACTGAAAAACGAGTCGGAGAAACGCATTCTGATAAGTACGCACGGAAGGTATCTTCGGGCTTTTCTTTGCCTGCTTAGCAACACGCCCCTGCATCTGATGGACGACTTTGAACACAGCAACCTGTGCCTGTATATCATCCATTACCGGCACAACAAATTCGAAATTGCAGCAGCCAATATAACGGACCATCTTACCTAGTATCGTATTCGGACCAGATGGAGAAGGTTACTGAAACCTATTTCTTCTTCTTTTGCTGTTGTTGCTTCATCGCCTCATCGAGTCTGCGTTGAAAACCCGATTTGGTTTGGCTTTCCGGACGCTTCTTGTTCTCTTCCATCATGGCATGCAGTTTTTTATCATCCACGAGTCTGCGGGCAATTAACTGTTGTCCCAGTGTCATAGCAGTTGCTATTGTGGAGTAATAGGTGAAACCTGCTGCATTATTATTGAATACACCCAGGAACACCACCGGCATTATATAGCCTATCCATTTATACTCGGCCGGCTGATTGCTCATCTGGTTATTCCAGTACGTCATAATGAGTGTAACCACGGTCATGAGTAAGGTCCATAAACTTACGTGATCTCCATAGAACGGGATGTTAAAGCCAAGATTCAATACAGAATCATACGTTGACAGGTCGGGGCACCACAGAAATGATTTTTGTCGGAGGTCGATACAGGATGGGAAGAACTGGAACATCGACATCAGAAAGGGCAACTGCAATAATAACGGCAGACATCCTCCCAGCGGATTCACGCCGGCTCTTCGGTAAAGTTTCATGGTTTCCTGCTGCTTCCGCTGGGCATCGTCCTTGAACTTCGCATTCACAATATCAATATCCGGTTTCAGCAAACGCATCTTTGCCATGGATTTGTACGAACCGTACACCATGGGAAATAACCCCAGCTTAATAATGACGGTGAGCAACAGAATAATGATTCCGTAATTACTGATGAACTTGCTGAGGAGATTGAAAATCGGGATGGTTATAAAGCGATTTACCCAGCCAAAAATACCCCAGCCGAGATAAACCAGTTTCTCCATGCCAATGTCCTGTTTTTTCAGGATATCGTAATCATTCGGTCCAAAGTAAAATTTAAACTCATAGGAATTGTTGGCTTCCGAAGGTCTGAAATCGACATAGGCAGTGGCACTCAGTTTTTTTACATAATTATCTTCCTGCACATTCTCCGTAGTGATCTTCGAGTTGGTAAATCCCTGGGTGCTGATGAATGTACTGTTAAAGAAATGTTGCTTGAACGAAAGCCACTGCAGTTTATAGGTAATATCCTTCGTTTCCTCTTTCGACTCAGAGATGTTGTCGGCATTTTTATCCGGTTCCTTATACCATACGGTAGTGGTTTGAATTTCCTGGGTACGGGCCTTTTCCTGCTTCGGAATACGGGCACTCCAGTCGATCTGCAACGATTGTGAATTCACCACACTGTTCATACCCACCATATTCAAATGATAATCCACAGTATAGCTGCCATTCTCCAGTGAGTAAACCTCTTCTATCCGGGTAACCGAATCAACCGGGGCTGTTAATACTATTTTGCTGGCAGAATTTTCTGTTACATTAAAATACAGATCAGCGGTGTTGATCGTTTGCGCCTGACGTGTAGGAAATGATATATTGAAACTGTTATTACCCGACTCCAGCAAATAAAGCTCGGTGCCATCGGCACGTCGGTAGTTTTTTAACTGAACACTTTTTACTGATCCTCCTTTGCTGGAAATAATCACCTTTACCAGTTCGTTTTCAAGCACACAAAGTTTGCTTTCTCCTTCGGCCAGCTTACTGAATGAACCCAGTTTTACCGCTTTGATGGAATCTTCCAGATGTTGCAACGATGCATCATGGGCAGCAATCACCGCCGGAGGAACTGTTTTTAATGAATCGTGCTGCTTGGTTACAGCTTCCAGAGAATCCTTACGGGCATTATATTTTTCAACATCCTTTTTGCTTGGGTTTGTGATAAAGAAATACACCAATAGTATGAGTCCAATCAACAATAACCCGGCGCGGGCAGATTTATCCATATCCGATACGTTTACTTAAAATGGGCGCGAATTTAGTTAAAAAGACACGAAATCCGGGAGTTAATACGGGACCTGAGGCTTTCACTTTTGAAACATCCCGTTGAACCGGATCCCCGATTGATTCCCGTACCCTCAAATATGGCTATCTTTGCTTTGTCATGAATAAGCCCACACTGGTTATCGGAGCCAGCACCAACCCCCAGCGTTACGCATACCTGGCCGTAAACTCCCTGCTCGCGCATGGTCACACGGTATTTGCACTCGGGAAAGACGCTGGCAGCATACATCATATCCCGATCGAACACGGTTTCCCGGCCTATTCAGGTATTGATACGGTGACCCTGTATATCAGGCCACAACTGCAGGAACAGTACTATGATTATATTATTGGCCTCAAACCTGCACGTGTAATATTTAATCCGGGAACAGAAAATGACACCTTTTCCGGGTTGCTGAAATTGAATGGTATTGAACCGGTGGAAGCCTGCACCCTCGTGATGCTGAGTATCGGGGTGTTTTAAAAGATGGCAACCCATCCCATCAGGAGCAACAGCAATGCAGGGATTATCAGTAATCCATCAACACACAGCAGGTAAAATATTTCATCCCGGGTTTGCTTCGATTTTATAAATACCGGATAAATAAACAGCACCGGAAACAACAAAGCCATTATGGAATGGAATGGGAAGTGAAAGAAGGCCAGACTGCCGCCGGCAATAGTGAACAGCAGCAGGGTTAAGATCAGCCAGCGCTCTACATTGCGGTTGCTCATATACGTCACCAGGCTCCTGATCCCCTGAGCCTGATCCATTGTTTTATATCGGTAATCGAATATGATACTTATGGTAAGCAGGAAAAAGAATTTATGTGCAAAATACACGGCATGTGCCGCACCGGTAAGTGCCCGACCATAACGAAACGGGAGCCATACCGTAACAAGCGTCCACACCAGTGCAAGATAAATGGTTTTTCCAATGGCAATAAGCTGAAGCTTTTTAAAAGGTTCCCGGTCAATTTTAGGGGCCGTATATAAAAAAGTAAGACCTGCAAGTATTGTAATGCTGGTCCATAATTCCGGCTTCCGATAAATAAAATACAGGCAATACACCGCCGAGCTGCAAAAGAGCAGCAGATACAACCAACGGTGGTTGCGTACAAATACGCTGGCCGGCGTGTTGGCTTCATTGTTGGCAAGATAGGTATGAAGAGAATAGCTGCATAGTGTGGCGCAAAAAACAAACACATTGAAAGCAACAGAAAAACTGTGATTGTAAAAATGCCATCCGGTTTCATTCACCAGAAGCACGGCACAGAAGGCAATAAAGAAATTGCCAAAGAAGATCCATTGTACCATGGCACGCAGCATATCCGAATATTTTCCTGTGAACATTTCTTCCGGTAATGAAAATGCCGCTGCGGTTTACGCAACGGCATTCCGTAGATGTATGATACTTATTTACCTTTGGGTTTCGGGGTCGGTTTCGGAGCCGGTTTAGGGGCTGGTTTCGGTGCAGGCGCCGGTGTATTCCGGTTAGCTATCGCCTTTTCAATGCGTGTCTTCAGGTTCTGAATACTTTCATTATTCGGGTCGTCTTTTAAGGCCAGGTCGCATTGTTCGAGAGCTCCTTTCAGGTTATTCTTTTTGATCTGATACTGGATGAGCTGTTTGTGTGCTTCAATAATTTCGCTGGTCAGTACGGTTTTGCGAACGGCCGTATCGGCTGCTTTTTCAAGGAAAACCTTGTAGGCATCGGCCGATGCTTTTCGCTCATTCAGTG
>JBGAVF010000103.1:0-9365 GCA_044228315.1 Bacteroidia bacterium
GTTCGGGCAATTTGGTCGTTTATCTCAATACCAAAGAGGTTTTTCTCTGCGAAGTCGTGCCAATATTTATAATGGTCTTTCTCATCTTTGATTGGGTCGTAAAATTCGTTAGCTTGTTCTCTCACTTTGTCCAAAGCGTAAAGCAAAAAGCCACCACTTCCGCAACTTGTGTCAAGCACTCTTGATTTGTGTGTTACCGGCAAACTGTCCACAATGAATTTGACAATCGGTCTTGGTGTAAAATATTGTCCGAAGTCGCCCCTGAAATAACTGCCCATAAAAGTCTCAAAGGCTTTGCCTTTGCTGTCAAGGTCAGTTTTATTGAGGTTGATACGCTGAAAGTATTTTACAATGGTCAGCGTTTCTTGTGCCGAAAGTGTAATGCCGTCTTTGAAAACTTCGGGTGCTTCTTTTTCGCCAACCGCATAAATTTTCTTGATGCGTTTTAGTAAATCTTCCGGGTCTTCGTCACGGAAAATTTGAAAGTCGTAAGGTTCACCGATTTTTCTTGGGTGCTTCTCGTCCCAAATTTTGCAGAAGATTAATTTATCCAATTCGTCAAAGGCAACACTTGGATTTCTTTGTCCACCACCCCAAAGTGCTTGATGCGATTGAATGAAAATTTTTGTTAGTTCACTTTCACTTACAACCTGCAATTCAAAAAACTTCTGTTTTACATTCGGGTCGGGTTCGGCTGCAATGGTTATGTCGTCTGTGTCCGTTTGCGAAATCCCACCTTTCACATATTTGTAAGGTGCAAGTTTATTGATACCAAATTGCGGAATGTCGGGAATTTCAATTCTGCTTTTCGGTTTCTTGTCTGGAACTTCGTAATACTGATTTTTGATGCGTGAAGTAGTCCAAACATATTTTGCACCTTCGGCAACTGCGTAACTGTATGCTTGGTCAACGGCAATGTTAAATTGCTGGTCGGTTAAATCTTCTTTTTTGCACTCAACTAAAATGTAGGTTTCTTCACACTCATCGTCTGAATAAACTGAAATGTCGGCTTCCTTTGTCTCAGAACCCATTTGAACAGGAATAAATTGCTTAATTCTGTTTTCAGGATAGCCATAAATTAAAACCAAAGTCAAGAAAGTTTCCGCTTGCACTTTCTCTTCGGGATTGTTGTAGTTCCGTTTTTTGTTTTGGTGAACGTATGTTATAAAGTTTCGGTCTTCGTCAAACCGAATAAGTCCTTTTTCTATTCCTGTGTCTATTAAATTCATTCGTCTTTTCTCTAATTATTTAGGACGCTAAGTTAAGTTTTTAAAACCCGTTATTGTCAAAAATGCCCTTCAAACTGTCCATTGCCCCGAAGTCGGGTGGTGGGTGGGCTTGGGTGCGGTTGGGCAAAATAAAATGTGCTGCAAGCGTTGGCTTGTGTTTCGGGTTGCAGCTCTTTTTATTTTGCGAAGCGTTGGCATTTTGTCTGTCGTTTTACTGTTAGTTTTTTGATGTAGTGTCGTCTTTTAGGCTTGCACCCAACTTCCCTAAACCTGCTATAAAACAGCGCCAATCCCACCGAATTCGCTGGCTTTGCGCCATTTTGTTGCGTCTTTTACAAACATAGTATTTATTTTTCATCTGCCAAACGGACATATAACCTGTTATTGTTGCGTCGTCAATGGACTTCGTAGCGCCGTCGATAGCCTTCGTAGCGCCGTCAATGGTCTTCGTAGCCAGATCACGGTCGTTTGGGCTTCGGTAAACTCAGCCACCCAATCGCCGGAAGTCAGCGTGTTTTCAGAGGCAGTCTGTTGTCCTTCATCTACAGTTTGCCATCAATTCAGAGAATTCCGGGAGTTGTTGGTACAAGTTTATCTCCGGTCATTTAAAGTCCGGGATGGGTTTCGGGAAGTCCATCGGTTGATCCTACTCCTTTATATATATAGGCGATCAGTTTACCCCATTCCCAAATCATTTTGCCATCGGCCGGGGAAAGTCCGGCGCTTGCTATCGGAAGTCCGGGGTTTGCACAATCCAGTTTACGCCTTTCCCGGGTAAGTCTGCGCGTTGTCATCGATGACATGGCATAAACTGAGTTGGGAAAGACGCAGACTTTTTCGGGAAAGAGGCAGACTTAAAGTGACAAGACCCGGACTTTTTCGGGAAAGACCCGGACTTTTTTGGGAAAGAAGCAGACTGAGTTGGGCAAGAGGTAAACTGATTTGGGAAAGAGGCAGACTGCTCGTGACAAGAGGCAAACTGAGTTGGGAAAGAGGCAGACTTCCAATGACAAGACCTAGACTTACTTGGGAAACTGACAGACTTTCCCGGGAAACTGACAGACTTTCCCGGGAAACTGACAGACTGGCGGGAATTGCCTGTAAAAAGTAAAAGGTAATGCGTAAAACGAAAAATCCGGAGGGTATAAATATGATTGTGTAAACTATATAAAATCCTTCTTGTCCTTTGATTTAACCTCAACCTTTCCCTAAACTTCCAAACTCTATACCCCTAAACTCTTTGGTAAATGGAAAAATACAGTTTAGGGCGGGTTTGACCTGCATATTGCGGTGCAGAATGAAAATTAGAAAAAAGATGTCTTCTTAGCAGAAATGTAGGGGCAGGTCGCGACCTGCCCCTACAGGAAGATTCAACAAAAAATATGTCTTTCAATTCCCGGCAAAGCCGGGACCCGAAGCGCGTGGACGTCCGGGAAAGGTGCGACCCCGAAATCTGAAATGTTTTGTATTGAATCCTTTTGTTGATAGACCGTCGGGGTGGCTTTCCCGGTGTCTTTTTTTGCGATCCTTTTTTGGACAAGCAAAAAAGGATCAAAAGGGTTGAGTGAGGGATAATCCATGATATAATTTATAAAGCCCCGAGATTCATAACAACAAGAATCGAAATGAAGAAGATTACGTGTGGGAATTTAATCGCCTGCGATAGGCAGACAGGCGGAAGGCGTTACGAAATGATTCATATAATTCAACATATCATCTGCGACCCCGTCGGGGTCGATATGTATTGGTTTCACGTTTTACTATAAATGTGTCATCCCTTCGGGATGATTTTAAATGCATATTATAACAAACAGGCCGCTCCTACGGGGCGGGTATTTTGTTTCCCACGGTTAAAACCGTGGGCAATATTTATGTGAATCCTGGTAGTCACCATGGTTTTAACCATGAACCACCGAAATCATTAATAGCATACGAATGATTTCCATACATAAAATATAAGCGCCTCGGTTGAAACCGAGAAATCAAAATAAAAGATTGCCATAAAATCATAGCCCATGGTTTTAACCATGAGCACACGGGGGGCGTTTTTCATTACAAACGCAGGCAACCGATATGTCACCCCTAACGGGGTTCGTTTCCTATGCAATATGTTTTTCTACCGATATGCCGTCCCTACGGGACTTGACCTTAACCTCAACAACATCCGAAGGGCCGGTCGCGACCAGCCCCTACATATCCCCTCGACCTTGACCTTGACCTTAACCTCAACCTTAACCTTGCATTTCCTAAACTCTAATCCCTAAACCCCTAAACCAATTTGCCGGCCCCTACATTTTCCCCTTGACCTCGACCTTAACCTCAACAACATCCGAAGGGCTGGTCGCGACCAGCCCCTACATATCCCCTCGACCTTGACCTTGACCTTAACCTTGCATTCCCTAAACCCCTAAACACTAAACCCTAAACTCTTTCCCTATCTTTACCGGTGAAACAATACCCCTACCCTATATGAAACGAATACATGTCATTTCCGGTTTCATCGCACTGCTAATTGTAACGCTTTATGCCTGCAACAGCAGTAATGCCACCACCACAAATCCTTTGGTTGGCTCCTGGAGCACAGCCGACAGCATCAAACTGGTATTCCAGCCCGACGGGGTGGCCACCTTCAGCGGTACCAAACTGGTATACACCGTTACCAATGATTCGCTCATCCTTCAACAAGGTGATAAGGTCATACGTTATACATATAAAGTTACCGGCGACAAATTGGAAATCAGCGGCGGCGACCTCACCACACCCATGCTGCTGAGCCGGCTCAACAACGAAAGCATCCTGGCTTCCAAAGGAAATAACACCAAAGCCGAAGCCGGTATTCTGAACTCTAAAGAGAATGACACCAAAACCGGTGAAGCCGCTTCTGCAACCACGGCCAAAACCATTTACGACACCTGGATATCGAAGGAAGAAACCATTGAACTGCGTGCCGACGGCAATTGTATATATGCCGGCGTGGCGTATAAATACACCTATGATGGTAAGAATATAAACCTTACCACCCAAAACGGTGTGGTGCCTATCGGGTGCTCGCTGAACGGCGATCAGCTTACTCTTACCACCAACCAGGGTTCCTTTGTGTACCAGCGTAAAGGCACTCAATCAACGGCTGCTGCCGGTAAAGGCACCAGAGGGAAAGGACAGGAACTGGCCGGTACCTGGTGCTATATGAGCAATGCAAAGAACATCAGTTTCAACGACTGCTTCACCATTTATGCCAACGGCACATACACCTATAACTCCGACAACTCCCTGAGCGGGAATACCGGCAGTGTGGCCCAGAACTCGGCCGACAACGGCACCTGGACCTACGACGGGAATATGATCTATGTGCAGTCGCGCCTGCACGGTGCGGCCCAGTATTCCCTTCAGAAAACCTATAACAAGAACGGGGACCCTTGCATAGTGCTCGACGGGAAAACGTATTTCTCGGCCTATCAGCATGCCCGCTGGTAAACGGGATTTTCAGAATCGTACTTTGATCGTACAACAACCCTCCCTTTCTTTACCCCATAAAAAAAGCAGACCCTTTCGGATCTGCTTTTCTTTTTTAGTACCGGGTACAATTAGCAATAGTAGTACACGTAGTAGCAATTGCCGTAACCGTTACAGTAGTAGTAATAACATACTGCACTGCGGGTTTTGGTGTCAGGCTCTTTTTGAGCTTTTCCATACGCAGCTGCTTTCGCATTCAGTTTGTCGGCATCTTCTTTGGTAAGTTTTGCACCAACAGCATACTTTGTTTTGTCGATGGTAACATCCGATGCAGCACCGCGTTTCTTTTCAGGACCGTTGGCAACTACATTCAGGAAGCTTACATCATCTTTAGAGAGGGTGGCACCGGCAGTGAACTGACCGATCTTAGTGGCATTTTTCTTTGCATCCTGTGCAAAAGAGAACGTTGTTACCAATAAGGTAATAACGAGGGTTACGAGAACTTTTTTCATGATAAATACAGATTTAAAAGGGTTAAGGTAAATGGGTCTATTTTTTTAAGTACAAGTTTATCGATTTTAAATTGAATATGTAAATCAATTTTGTTGGTTTGGGTTAAAACTACCTGAAAGGAGGTAGTGCTTATACCGTGAAGTACGTAGAAGAATGCAAGCGATGAGCACATGAAGTGTACTTATTTTTTTTTAAGGTACTCTTCCAGGATGGAAAGAACGGCTTCTCTGCCTTTACGCTTTGCCTCACCCATCGCCGTTTGTCCGTTATCTGCCGCTATGCCGGGATCGGCCCCATGGGCCAGCAACAACTTCACCATGCTTTCATTATTGGTGTACACTGCATACATCAAAGCAGTGTAGCCCGCACCCATTTTATCATTGACAGGTGCTCCTTTATTCAATAGGGCCACAGCGGCATTCATATTGTTCACCAGCACGGCAACGGTGAGTAAAGAAACGGGTATGGCGGTGGTATTAAAACTCAGAAACGGTGTAATATCCTCCATAAAAATTGAATCGACCGGCTCCTGGTTGCGTATGCTGAAAACATACCGATGAAATGTTCTCCACTGAAGGATGATAGCAGGGCTTGCATGCAGCAACTTCTTCATGGCCTCGTCCTTTGTGTTCAACTCCGCCCGTTTCAATGCCTCTGCGGTATATCCGGCCCGTGTTTCACTCAGCAGCATCTCCACCGAGTTATAGTGGTTATTTATCACCGCCAGATCCAGCGGGGTCCATCCGCTTGCCGACCCCTGCAAGGGATTGGCCCCGGCAGCTATCAGATACCAGATGGCCAAGGGCGCATCTTCCCGGGCCGCATAATGCAAAGCTGTAAATCCGTTTTCGGGATCGGTGATGTTGGGATTGATGAGTTC
Source organism: Bacteroidia bacterium (assembly GCA_044228315.1). Taxonomy (GTDB): domain Bacteria; phylum Bacteroidota; class Bacteroidia; order UKL13-3; family UKL13-3; genus CAINMV01. The sequence continues at coordinate 6,076 of JBGAVF010000103.1, forward strand.
GTATTGCGCAAGGGCCTTTATACGGTTTACGTTGTTATTCCTGGCGGCATCAAAATACTGATCAATAAGATATCGTTGCTTGTCGATAAGCGTGAAATTGTTCAGCGCGTTGCCGGCCCGTGAGGAGGGTTTTTGTTTGCCTCCACTCAGTTGCTCCACCCGGCGGTTCACATAGTCTTTCAGCTCTTCGGCTTGTATATACCCGTCGGCATTTGCATCGGCATAGCCGGCATAGGCTTCCAGTATACTGTAGGTAAAATAACCGTGTTGTATTCGCGATGATTCCAGGGCATACTGCAATCCGCCCGAGGCGCCAATGATGTATGCACCGGAGGCAAACCGGCTGTTGCTGTAGGTGGCCTCCAGTATCTCCATAAAATCGGCCGGTTGATCGGGCACACCCAACAAGGCAGATCCTCTCCCTTCTTTGGTATTCACCCCGGCATTTGATGCGCCGGCAATATCCTTCTTGTCGATGAGTCCGGAGTTGCAGGCATCGAGCAATACCAGCTTGTTCCGGTATGGTATGCGGGCAAGAAATTGTTCCAATGTGTCGTACGATAATCCTTTCAACTCCGGTTTCTTAAAGTTGATATCGGAGGTGGCCAGAAAATAATTTCCATGGCTGTCGACCAGGCCATGACCTGCGTAGAATAAAACAATATTTTCAATGTCATTATCGCCTTTATAACTGTTTATAAAAAGCATTACCGAATCAAGAACATGCGAGGTGACCGAGCGGTTGGTGAATGCTTTCACAATGTTGTTGGTATCGAGCCGGAAAAGCTGCACTATGGAATTCACATCGCGCACCGGGTATTTCAGGTTGAAAGCCGAATCGAGATATTCCGAAACCCCCAGCCCAATCACCAGTGTCTTTTTAGGCAAGTAAAAATTATTGAAGAGAAACACCGAACGGGGTGAAATAATTTCATTGCGGGCATTCAAAGGTTCCAGGTACAGCTGGTTCAATCCGAAAGAAAGGTTTATGTTACATTTTAGGGAGCCCTCTCTCCCCTGCTGCTCCAGTGTGTATTGGGAGGCTTCCAGCGGAATACCGTTCAGCAGTACCTTCATCTGCATCCCGTCTTCCGGCATAGTATACTGTATCTTGCCTTTCCAATCGAAATAATTCAAGGGGTTCCATCGCTCCACAGGGAAGGTGTATTGCACCGGACTGCTGATGCGGGATGGCATCTTCGGCATCGCAAATGATTTTCGTTTCTCGTACAACTTCCGGTACAGCTCCACATTTTCAGTACCGGCATGCGCCAGATACTTCAGCAGCACATCGCCCCGGTTGTATTCATATTCCACCTGATGGGAAGGAATTGTGTTGCTGCCTTGCTGGTAAGCAATGAGGTTAAAGGCTTCTTTATCGCCCGTAAAATTCCCGCCGGCATCGAGCCAGCAGTAGGTAAGATGCGGACGGTTGCCCGGCCTGAATTTCTCCCAGGAGTGAACGGGTTTACAATACAAGGATGCAATATGATCCTGAGCCTGGTACACATCAATGCTTACCCCTTCGCGTATGGCATACAGGTTGCCGGTGTGCGTATCGAAGGTGAAGGTGTGCGATGGACCGCAGGATGTGAGTTTCTCAATAGTTTCTTTTTCTATAGTGAGACGAAAGAGGGTATCGTTATTAGAATAGTACAAAGCCCCTTTATACGGTACCATCGTAACGGGCCTGAACCATGAGTTCTTCACTTCCTTTAAAACACGGAGCTCACCCTGATCCTTCATATCGTGCAAAGTGAAGATATGGGTGCCGACTACCAGTGAATCGTTTCCAATGAAAAAAGCATTGAACTCATTACGTATATCTTCGATTGGAAAGGACCTCACAATTTTTTCATGCCTGATATCAATGAATTGATATGCATCTTCATTGTAAGAATTTCCTGTTTTAACCAGCGCATACGAGCCGTCGGCATTCAGGGCAAGGTCATAAACAACAGGGCTGCCTTTGCCGGTGGATTTGTTGAGACGAACTACATGCAGCAATGCATTGGTAGAGCAATCCCACACAGCAATTTTATGCTCCCGGCTGTATTGTGAAAGCAGGTAACGCCCGTCGGCGCTAATGCTGAGATTGTAGTTGCCTCCGGGAATCATATCGTTGCGTTCGGCCGGCCACAAACGCATGCGTTGTAAGGTGTCGAAGGCGGGCAACGCCAGTTTGGCAATATCGCCTCCGTGGGAAGCATACATAAACTGCTCGGAAGGATGCACCGCGATATCGTGAATAAAATCAGCTGAAATCAACCGGGAATATATTTTGTCGAGAGAAAATGCATACAACCCGTTGAGATGAGAAGCTGCCAGCAGCAGATGCTGATCCCCTGCTACAGCAACCTTATCAAAGGCTGTCAGCTCTTTCAATTGCATATACCCGGGTATAAGAGTAGGTGATCCTGTGGTCCACGCCTCCAGGGAATTCCGTGTAGCCGATACGCAGAATTTGCCCGACGGGTGCATAGCAATGGGAGCCATATCCTCTTCACAAGGTTCCGTTTTCCATCGTCCTTGCCGGTAAGTACACATGCTGGAACGCAACCCTTCATTATTACGGAACTTGATCATTACCTCCCCTTTGGCATTCACACAAAACGGATAAACATGCCCATCTAAATCATTGGGCCAAACGGTGAACGGAGGCGGTATTTGTTTCACGTCTTTCCATTGTCCGTTCTCACATACCAGCTTCATCAATGAGGCATCTCTCAGCACACAATAAGCAGTATCACCCATACATTGAGAACCCATTATCTCAGCCTTTATTTTATCGGAAGTAACAGCCCCGTCAGCCGAAAACGAAAGGATGTTGCCTTCGTATTGTACCAGTGTGATCCGGTCCTGAACAAGTCCGAAACCCATGGCAAAACGGCTTCTGTCATCCATAAAACAGGATACAATATTTTTATGCGCCACATCGAACACCAGCACACCGTACATATAATTCGAATAGATACTTTTTACATCATTTCGTCCGTAAAAGGTGCAATGCATATAAATTGAAGTGCCTTCCATGAAGGCTCGTTTCACATCGTAGATAATGGTATCTCCGAACTTTTGTTTCATGAGGGCATTCAGTTCAATCACTTCCAACGGAACGCCGGTATTGATCCCGCAAGCGAAACGTTTCAGTTCAATGACCTCGTGCATTGAACCTGCATTGTAATGGGTGATGAGGAAGAACTGCGAATCGTTTTCAGAGGGGAGAATGCTTTCGAAGGTTTCCGAGGCAATGGGTATGAGGTGTTTTACTTTCAGTCCCGACAGGGCAT